>DASWNX010000025.1 GCA_036399055.1 Jatrophihabitans sp. | reverse complement strand
GCCGACACCGAGACGAACACCGCAGGGTCACCGGTCACCGCGGCGGTCACGCCACCGACGGTCGCCTTGATCTGGCGGTGCCAGTGCACGTCCGAGTCGTCCAGCATCGCGTTGCGCCGTCCGCGCACGACGCCGTCCTGCGAGACCTCGCACTTGAGGAACACGTTGACCAGCCGGCCGTCGAGGTCAGAGCTGTGCGGGCGGTCCGGCAGCTCCAGGCCCGCGTCGCGGATCGCTGCCCAGATGCCGTCGGCGTCCAGGGCGTCGGCCATCACGTGGTGCCCGATCCGGTACCGGCCGCCGATCCCGCGAGCGTTGCCGACCACCACCACCTGGGCCCGGTCCAGCTCCACCCCCGAGGAGCAGGAGGCCACTGCCGAGAACAGCGACCGGTCGCGCATGACGTCGGCGTCGGTGGGCATCTCGATCTCACCGAGGGCCACCGCGATGCCGAGCGCGGTGCAGCCGTTGGAGACGTCCATCGAGTGCAGGGTGTCCTCGGTGAAGACGTCGTGACCGCGGCTCTTGGCGTCGCGGATGGTGTCGATGGTCAGCAACGGCGTCTTGGTCTGGACGTAGTGCACGTCGGCGGAGTCGGTGATGCCGGCCTTGGCCATCGCCTCGGTGACGGCAGCGGCCACCTTGCTGATCATGGCGGTGCGGCCGATGTCTTCGGGCAGCAGCACCTCGCTCATCGCGAAGCCGACAGTCAGCCGGGGCTCGTCGGTGGCCGGGGCTGACGCCGGGTCAGTGGTGGCGAAGATGGTGGCGTGCGGGGAGATGATGCCGTCGGTGCCGCCGGACCAGACGATCGGGATCTGCTTGACCTCTTCGGCGGAGCGGCTGCCGTGGGCCTGGATCACCTCTCGGAAGGCGCGGTCGGCGATGATCCGGGTGTAGTCGTTCACACCGCCGTTGCCCTCGGTCTTGCCGATCACAGCGACGACCCGGTCGGCTTCGAGCACGCCGTCGGTGATCAGCGCCGTGAACTCGCTGGCATCGGACACGCTGTGCAGCGCGACCTTGCGTACCTCAATCGGATCAGGCATCGGTTCTCCTTGTCGGGTCGGGCGATTCTAGGCAGACGGGCCGTCGGCGCCTGCTGGGCGCCCCGGCCGGGACGGCGCGGGACGCACGATGGTGCCGGCCACCCCGGCCAGGGCGTCGGCGATCTTGCTCAGCGAGGTGATGGCCGCCGGCTTGCCGCTCTGGCGGGTGAACCGGCAGGCGGCGGTCACCTTCGGCGCCATGCTGCCGCTGGCGAAGGCGCCCTCGGCGATGAGCGCTTCGAGGTCGTCCACGTCGACGCCGGCCAGGGGCGTCGCGCTGTCGGTGCCCCAGCCGAGCACCGCGTGCTCGACGTCGGTGGCGATCACCAGCCGGTCCGCGGCCAGCGCGTCGGCCAGCAGGGCCGCGGTCAGGTCCTTGTCGATGACGGCCTCGACGCCGCGGTAGCCGCCGGGGCTGCCGTCGGCCACCACCGGGATGCCGCCGCCGCCGGAGCACACCACCGCGAAGCCGGCGGCCAGCAAGGCCACCACGGCCGGGGCGTCCAGGCAGCGCAGCGGCTCGGGCGAGGCGACCACCCGGCGCCAGCCCCGCTCACCGCGGTCCTGCCAGTGCTGGCCGTGGCCGGTCATCACGGCCGCGTCGGCCCTGCTGAGGTAGCGCCCGATCGGTTTGGACGGCGCGCTGAAAGCCGGATCGTCCGCGGCGACCTCGGTGCGCGAGACGACCACCGCGGTGCGCGCCTGCGAGTTCCGGGCGGCCAGTGCCCGGTCGAGAGCGTTGAGGATCAACAGGCCGACGGTGGCCTGGGTCTGCGCGCCGCACCAGTCCAGCGGCACCGGCGGCACCACCGAGGCGGCCAGCTCGTTCTTGACCAGCAGGTTGCCCACCTGCGGGCCGTTGCCATGCGTCAGCACCACCTGATGGCCGGCGCAGATCAGCTCGGCGATCGGTTCGACGGCCCGCTCGATAGCGCTCTGCTGGTCCTGCGGACGGGCCGAGCCGTCGGCCGCGGTCATCGCGTTGCCGCCCACCGCGATCACCACCCGCACGGCGGGGCACCCCTTTCCTCGGCGCTTCGTGCCTGATCGTCCCACTCTGTCAAGGAGACCATGATGGCGGCACTGGCGATCAGTGCCCAACCCGGCCGGCGTGGCCCGGCATTGTTGGCGACACAGACGGCTGTCATCGGTGTGAGCTACGCCTCGCTACGCCTCGGCCAGGAACCAACCGAGGGCTCCGAAGGACTACTGCGGCACACCCTCGCCGCCTGGGCGTTCGAAGTGTGACCAAAGGAGATCCTCGTGAGTCGCTATCACCGTGGCCTAGCCGTCGCAGTCGTCCTGCTCGGCGCCTGGGCAGCTGGTTTTCTCGGCGCGGGCGCGGCCGCGGCCCATGTGAGCGTGTCTAGCCCGGCTGCGGTGCAAGGCGGGTACGCCAGCCTGACGTTCAAGGTGCCTACCGAGTCGGACACGGCGAGCACCACAAGGCTGAAGGTGCAGCTGCCGCCCGACCAGCCGCTGGCGTCGGTGTCGGTGCTGCCGACTCCCGGTTGGGCCCACACGGTGACCAAGGCCAAGCCGGCGAGCCCGGTCGGCTCCGGCGCCAGCGAGGCGGTCAGCGTCATCGAGTGGAAGGCCGACAGCGCCGCGAGCGCGATCAAGCCGGGTGAGTTCAACCAGTTCACGATCAGTGTCGGCCCGCTGCCCAAGGCGCCGTCGATGACGTTCAAGGCGATCCAGACCTACAGCGACGGCGCGGTCGTCTCGTGGATCGAGGAAGCCGCCGAGGGCAGCACCGCCGAGCCCGAGCATCCGGCGCCCGTCCTGAAGCTGGCGGCGGCGAGTGGGACTGACTCGGCCGGGCACCTGACGTCCACCGGCAGCACGGCATCGCCTGGCAGCACGGCGCCAGCCGGCAGCACGGCATCAGCGTCGGCCAGCCCGTCCCAGCTGACTGTGTCCGGCAGCTCGGAGGGCGGCAGCGACGCACGGGCCAACACCGCGCTCGGGCTGGGCGCCCTCGGCGTCCTGCTCGGCGGGATGGCGCTGGCAGCCGTTGTGTGGGGCAGGCGTCCCAACCGGACGGGCTGACCTGCCGGCGGAGCACCCTGTCTCAGATAACGATTGAAACATCACTCTCGTATTCTTTTGTCCGATTTGTATAGCTTCGTCATGCGCCGAGAAAATCTCGGTCAGCAGCCGGCAAGGGCCTGATCAGGCCCCCGCACAGCTGCTCGCATTGCGAAGGAGAACTCATGTTCAATCGCAGACAATGGCCGGTTGCCGGGCTGGTGGCCGGGGTGGTGGCGCTGGGCCTGACGGTCGTGGCGCCTGGCGCGCAGGCCGCGCCGGCGCCAGGCGGGTTGAGCGACTCGGTGAGCACGACGGTGGCGGCGACGTCAGCGTCCAAGCTGGATTCCACCTCCGCGTACTGGACGAAGGAGCGCAAGGCCAAGGCCCGTTCCGCTGACAGCCTGGCGCCACGCCCGACCTCGACCCTCTCGGCGCAGTCCAGCCACAAGGCCGGCGCCCCCGGAAAGATCGCTCCGACAGCGGCCATCAAGCCGGTCCCCCAGGACCGGCGCGCCGAGCAGTCACGACGCGGCGACATCTCAGCGCAGGCAGTGAACGCCTCCTCCACGGTGGGCAAGGTGTTCTTCACTGACCCGGTGACCGGCGGCAACTACGTCTGCTCGGCCTCCACGCTCAACAGCGGCTCCAAGCAACTGGTGCTGACGGCCGGCCACTGCATCCACGGCGGCGCGGGCAAGACGTGGATGACCAACTGGGTGTTCGTGCCGCTCTACAACTACGGCTCCCAGCCCTACGGTCAGTGGCAGGCCAAGTACTTCACCACCTTCACCTCGTGGATGAACAACTCCGACCTCAACCGCGACGTCGGCATGGTGACCATGTGGCCCAACCAGTACGGGGCCGTCGTCAACGTGGTCGGAGGCAACGGCCTGACGTGGAACCAGTCTTTCTACCTGCCGATCACCATCCTGGGCTACCCGGCCAGTTACCCCTATGACGGCGGTTGGCAGTGGGCCTGCCAGGGCAACACCACCCGCTTCGGCAGCGAGTACACGATCGCCCTGCAATGCGGCTTCACCGGCGGATCGTCCGGCTCGCCGTGGCTCTACGGCTATGACAACAACACCGGGCTCGGCTACTCCAACGGGGCCATGTCCACCCTGGAGCCCTCCACCGGCTGGAACCGGGCCTCCTACTTCGACACCGCGGTGTACGACATGTACGCCTCGGTCGCCAACCTGACCTGATCCTCAGCCGCACGCTGGTGGTGGCCTCGCAGCACAGGCCACCACCAGCGCGCGTGCCTCGCGCTCAGCCCGCAGCCGGCGCTGGGTCGGCGCCGGCCGGCCTGGCCAGAAGCAGTTCGAAGACCGCCGCCTCCAGCGCGGCGCCCGAGTCCAAAGCCTGCAGCTGCGACAGCCTGGTGGTCAACGGCGTCTGGGCCCGGACCGCCTCGAAGACCTGGGTCTTGAGCTCGTAGGACAGTTGAGCCCGGTGCAGCAGGGCGAACAGCCTGTCCTCGACGTCGTTGGGGGCAAGCGCCGGCCGGGCGCCGAGGCTTACCCGGACGGTCGAGCTCACCGGCGCCTCGGCCACCCGCACGCTCATCCGGCGGCCGTCGCGGCGCACGGTGACCGGGACCGCCGCGCCGTCGACGCTGGCCCGCGGCTCGGCCGCGCCGCCGTCGTAGGCCAGCAGCGTCACCGTCCAGCCGCGCCGGGCAGGCAGGCACCCGGCATTGCCGCTGACCGGGCCGATCCGCAGGACGCCGGTGGCCTGATCAAAGCTCAGCGGAGTGCTCGCCCACCGTCGCCGGTCATCACCTGGCCCGAGGCCGTCATCCTCGACGAGCTCGAAGGACCCGTCCTCGCCGACCACCAGAAGCACCTCCAGAGCCGCCGGGTTGTCGGCGGCCGGCGTCGCGGCGTCGTCGAGCACCACGATGGCGCCGGACCGCGCCAGCACCGGAACACTGTCCGGCCCGCGGTGCAGCCGCATCTCCCGGTCGCCGTCATAGACCAGCTCGGTGAACAGGTCGACCCAGGTTCCCGGCGGCAGCCACGCGGTCACCGCGCCCAGCAGCAGCCGCCGATCGGCTGGGGCGGTGATCGGGGCGACGATCAGCTGGCTGCCGAAGGCGAACTGGTTCCGGACGCGGTAGGCGTGCGGTGACCACGGGTACTCGTAGTACATCGGCGTCACCAGCGGCACGCCCTGGTGGGCGGCCCGGTGGTTCATGGTGTGCAGGTAGGGCAGCAACCGGTGGCGCAGCCGGAGCGCGCTGGTCATCGCCTGTCGCGCCTGAGGCCCGAACTGCCAGGGCTCCTTGCTGGTGAACGGGCTGAGCACCGAGTGCAGCCGGCAGATCGGTGAGAAGACCCCGAGCTGCAGCCACCGGGTGGCCAGCTCGTCGTCCTTGGCGCCGCCCATGTGCCCGCCGATGTCGTGACTCCACCAGCCGTAGCCGATGTTGGACGCGGTCGCGGTGAACTCCGGCTGGAAGTCCAGCGACGCCCAGGTGGTGATGGTGTCGCCGGAGAAGCCGACCGGATAGCGGTGGCTGCCGGGGCCGGCGTAGCGAGAGAAGGTCAGCGGCCGCCGGCCGTCGCGGGCGCTGTCGAGAAAGTGGAAGTGGTTGAGCATCCACAGCGGGTCGATGCCCGCGATCCGGCTGTGCGGGCCCTGCTGCCAGTCCAGCCACCAGAAGTCGACGCCCTGCTCCTCCAACTGCCGGTGCAGGATCTGGAAATAGGCCGTCAGAAAGTCGGGGTCGGTCACGTCGAAGGCGATCGGACGCTCGCTGGCCGGGTCCAGGCCCAGCGCCTGGGCCATCGCCGGGTAGGCGTCCTCGTAGGCGCGCACGCCGTCGGCCGGGTGGTCGTTGAGGGTGACCTTGAGCCCGCGCCGGTGGAGTTCGGCCAGGAACGCCGGCGGGTCTTCGAACAGCTCGCGGTTCCAGGTGTAGCCGGTCCAACCGCTGCCGAACCGCGGCTCGACGTCGACCAGGTGCCAGTCCATGTCCAGCACCGCCACGGAGAACGGGATGCCCTCCTCGGCGAAGCGGTCCAGCAGCGCCAGGTACTCGGCGGCGCTGTAACGGTGATAGCGGCTCCACCAGTTGCCCAGCGCCCAGCGCGGCAGCAGCGGCTGCCCTCCGGACAGCGCGTACAGGGCCCGCAGCGCTTGCGGGTAGTCCCGGCCGTAGGCGAAGACGTAGAGGTCCTCGGCGTCGCCGGGCCGAGGGCTGACCCAGCCGTCGGAGTTCAGGACCGGGGTGCGCGAATCGTCGATCATCGCGTAGCCGTTGCGCGAGAGCACCCCTGGCTCCACTGGCAGCGCGCCGTCTGCCATGTCCAGGGTGCGGGCGGTGCCGCCGAGATTGCCGTCGCCGTCGGCCGGGCGGTCGCCGTAGCGCCAGACGCTGTGCCAGCTGCTCACCCCGCCGCGGACCTGCACGCTCAGCCCCGAGGTCGAGAACGGGCCGCGGTCATAGACCAGCTGCAACCGCTCGGTGAGAACCTCCAGATGGGAATCGGTCTCGACCACCTCGAAGGCCGGCACCGGCAGCTCGCGGTTGATCGCGAACGCCGAGGCGCGATCCTCGAACGCCTCGTCAGCGGAATGCTCCAGGCGCAGCAGACCGTCGGCCAGCACGGTGATCCGGTAGTCCGGACCTCGCACGACCGCCCGAGGGTCCGTGACCGGGCGGGTGGGCAGGCGGTAGCGCTGATCCATCCCTATTTCTACCGCACACATGCGACTTTCCACCGCACCACATCCGACCAGAAGCCGGGACTGCGGCGCCGATCCGCATTCATCCGCCTCGACGACGAATGATCAATCATTCGTTACCAACTCGGTGTCTGCACTGGCAACGATTCGCAGCAGACTTGTCAGGCGAGGCTACGCGTCGGTGAAAAGATCCTGCGGCTCCGGGCCTCACGGCAAGCGGGAGCATCAGGATGCGCAGTACGGGTATTCGGCTTGTTGAGGCGGCCGCGCTAGGTGTAGTCGTGCTGTCGGCAGGGTGCTCCAGCGCTGATTCCCCAAACCCGTCAAACGCCGCAGGCGAGGTGGCGCCGGCTGCGGCCGGCGAGCCGTTGGCGTTGGGCGGGCTGGCGCAGCAGGGCGGCAGCCGTCCGATCCCGGGCACGGACGCCGCGATTCAACGCTGGTTCCTGGCCAACGACGCGGTGAAGGTCAGGTTCAACGACGCGCTGCTGCGGGCCCAACGCGCGGTAGCGACCGGCGACGCCGCTGAGTGCCGACCGCTCGACACTGCCGCGCGGGCGCTGTCGACTGCCCTACCGGCGCTGCGAGGCCTTTCTCCTGCGGGGCAAGAGCTGGCGACAGCGATGCAGCCGCCCATGACGACTTTCACCACGGCGGCCTCGGCCTGCCTCGCCCAAGACTTCGCGGCGGCTCGAGCAGCGCTGGACGTGGGCGTCGTGCAGCAGGCCGCCGCTCAAGAGTCCGTCGACGAGATCCTGGAAGGTGAGTGATGGCCGCCGGGCGGTACGCCGCAGGGGCCTGGTCGAACCGGGTGCGAACTGCGGCCGGTCGCGCGCTCGGCTGCGTGGTGGCCACCGCGATCGCCCTCCTCATCGCGGTGACAGCGAGTCCGACGACGGCCTCCAGCACGACCCTCACGCTCACAGCCTCGGCGGACGCCTACGTCCGATCGGACCAGTCCGCGACGAACTACGGCAGCGCGCTCCAGCTGGCCAGCAACGGCTCCAGCACGACGACGATGATCAGCTACCTGCGCTTCGAGGTCACCGGGCTGTCCGGCCCGCCCGGTTCAGCGACGCTGAGCTACTACAGCCAATCCAGCGGATCGACCAGGACCGCGGTGCGCCTGGTTACCGGCGACTGGAACGAGGCGACGCTGACGTATGCGAACAAGCCGGCCTATGGATCGGCGATCTCGACCACCGGCGCCCTCACTGCGGGCACCCGCGCCACCGCCGACGTGAGCTCGGTGGTGACCGGCAACGGCAGCTACTCCTTCGCGCTCACCACCACGGCCACCGCCACCCGCTGGGCCGACAGTCGCGAGGGCGCCAATCCACCCCAGTTGCTCATCACCGAGAACAGCGGCACGGGCGTCCCCACCCCCACCCCCAGCACCGCGACGCCCACGGACACGGCGTCCCCGTCCGAGACAGCCACAGCCAGCCAGACGGCGACACCCGGCGCCACGACCGCGACGCCGACCGACACGGCTACCCCGACGCCCACCGACACGGCTACCCCGACGCCCACCGACCCGACAACCGCCAGCGGCCCGACCACGCCACCGAGCAGCACGACTACCGCGCCCAGCACGACTACCGCGCCGAGCAGCACCGCGCCGAGCAGCACCGCGCCGAGCACGACCCCGCCGCCGAGCAGCACCGCGCCCAGCACGACTACCGCGCCCAGCAGCACCGCGCCCAGCACGACTACCGCGCCGAGCAGCACCGCGCCGAGCACGACCCCACCATCCAGCAGCACCGCCCCACCGTCGAGCAGCACCGCGCCCAGCACGACCCCACCATCCAGCAGCACCGCCACGCCCAGCACCAGCCCCAGCAAGACCAGCACTCCGGCCACAACCGCCACCCCGACGCCCACGCCGACCGCGACCAAGACCACCACCGCCACCCCCTCCCCCACGCCGACCGCGGATCCGGTGATCGCCGCGGCCGGCGACATCGCCTGCGATCCCGATGACGCCGACTTCAATGGGGGGTTGGGTGTCGCCGGGCACTGCCACATGAAGGCCACAGCGGCCCTCGTCCAGGGCATCCGCCCGAAAACGGTGCTCGAATTGGGTGACGCCCAGTACAACTCAGGCAGTTCCAGTGACTTCCTCGCCTCCTATGACAAATCGTGGGGCGTGCTGAAGACGCTCACCCGTCCTGTGGTGGGCAACCATGAGTACGGCACGAGCGGCGCGGCAGGTTACTTCGGTTATTTCAAGACAGCTGCGACCGGCGGCTCGAGCTGCCTGTCCAACTGCCCCGGGTACTACAGCTTCAATCTCGGCAGCTGGCACATCGTGGCGATCAACACCGAATGCACCAGAATCAACAACGGCGTGGGTTGTGCCGTCGGCTCACCGCAGGAGAAGTGGTTGAAGGCCGACCTCGCCCAGTACCCCACGAAGTGCACCCTGGTGTTCGGCCATCGGCCGCGGTGGAGCTCCAACAGCTTCGCCAGCTCCGACATCGCCCCGCTGGTCAATGCCATGGTCGCGGCCGGGGTGGACCTGTACCTGGCAGGGCATTCCCACAGCTATGAGCGCTTCGCACCCATGAGCGCCTCCGGAGCCGCGAGTTCGACCGGCATGACCGAGATCGTGGTGGGGACCGGTGGCTCGTTCTACAGCGGCTTCGGAACGACCGCGGCCAACAGCGTCGTGCGCAAGTCGAACATCTTCGGAGTGCTGAAGACGACGTTGCGGCCCACCAGTTACACCTGGTCCTTCGTGCCTGACAGCAGCACCCCGTTCAGCGACTCCGGCTCTCGTAATTGCAACTAGCGATTGCAACTAGCGATTGCAACCAGCGGCTAGCCGGCCTCGGGCGGGTCCACCTCGTCCAGCCACGCCAGAACCGCGTCATTGTGCTGCCCGAGCGTCGGCGGCGGCTGGTGCTCCTGGCGTCCGCCGGTGTCGTAGCGGACCGGCGGCCCGGGCAGGGCCACGGCGCCAAGGCTGGGATGCTCGACCTCGATCAGCAGTCCTTGCGACCGGGTCTGCTCCCACTCATAGACCTCATCGAGCGAGCGCACCTGCCCGGCAGGGGTGCCCAGCTCGGACAGCAGCGCCATCAACCGCTCCCGGGTGTAGCCGCCGAAGGCCTTGTCGACGGCGGCGATCACCGCCTCGCGGTCGGCGACCCGGTCGGCGTTGCGGGACCACTGCGGCCTGTCGAGGCCGAAAGCGGCCGCGAACGCCTCCCACAGCCGGTCACTGCCCACCGCGATCTGCACCATCCCGTCCGCGGCTGAGAACAGCCCGTACGGGCAGATCGAGGGATGGTGGCGCCCGGCCACCTGCGGCACCTCGCCGGCCACCGTGTAGCGGGTGCCCTGAAAGGCGTGCACGCCGACCATGCCGGCCAGCAGTGAGGTGCGCACCACCTGACCCCGGCCGGTGGCGCGCCGCTCGTGCAGGGCGGCCAGCACCCCGTAGGCGCCGTACATCCCGGCCAGCAGGTCCGCGATCGGCACGCCGACCTTGGTCGGCTCATCCGGCGATGAGCCGGTCAGCGACATCAGCCCGCCCTCGCCCTGGGCGATCTGGTCATAGCCCGGCCGGCCGCCTTCGGGGCCGTCGTGGCCGAAGCCGGTGATCGAGAGGATCACCAGACCGGGGTTGAGCTCGTGCAGCCTGTCCATCGAGAATCCCAGCCGGTCGAGCACTCCGGTTCGGAAGTTCTCCACCAGGACGTCGGCCTGCCGGACCAGCCGGGCCAGCGTCGCCGCGCCGGCCGGGTCCTTCAGGTCCAGGGTGATCGACTCCTTGTTCCGGTTGCAGGACAGGAAGTAGGTCGACTCGCGCTCGCCCTCGGTGGGGTGGAGGAAGGGCGGCCCCCAGCCCCGGGTGTCATCGCCGTGCCCCGGCGCCTCGACCTTGATCACCCGGGCGCCCTGATCGCCCAGCATCATCGCCGCGTGCGGGCCGGCCAGCGCCCGGGACAGGTCGATCACCAGCAGGTCGGCCAACGGCCCGCCGGCCGGGTCGGGGCGCTGCCGGGCCTGCTGCTCGGGGTCGGTCATCTGCTCAGGCTAGGTGGTCGCCGGCCGGCCAGCACCTGAGGGTTGTCGACCATGTCAGCTTGAGCCGGCTAGTGGCTGGCCGGGCCGCTCAGAGGTCCAGGCTCAGGCGCACCGTCAGCACGTCGCCCAACTCCAGCCCTTCGGCCTTGCGCACCCACGCCTTGACCGGCACGACATAGAGCCCGTCCTTAGGCCACAGCGACGTCTTCCACTCGGTCGCCCCGATCCTCGCCGCGACCGGGATCATCCCCCAGCCGTAGGAGAGCACCGGGGAGGCCGCTTCCAGCTGGCGGCACTCCGGTTCGGCGACGGTGATGAAGTGCCATGGCGCCGGCCCTCGCCAAAACCACAGCTCGCCGCTGAACTCCAGGTTCATCCGGCCAGGATAGAAGCCGGCCGGCTCCCGCCGCGCCGCCGCGACGACCGCCTCATCGGCTGGACATGTCCTGCGTCGCGGGCTGATGCTCCTTCTCGCCACGCGGCGACTCCCCGGTCAAGCCATGCTCGCCAAGCCAGCGCTCGACTCGGGTGTAGGCCTCGTGTCGCGGTTCGGACAAGGACAGAAAGACGTCGTGACGCGCTCCCGGGATCGGCGCCACGGTGGTCTCACCGCCCAGGCAACCGGCCCAGCGAGCGATCTGCTGGACATCGAGCACGGTGTCGGCCCGATCGCTGAGCTCTGAGTACCGCGTGGACAAATGCGTGCGGTCCGAGCGCAGCACCAGTGACGGCGCCCCGATGTCCAGTCCGCGATGCAGGCGGGAGTGGCCACGGCGGACGGCGTTGAGCCAGCCCAGGGTCACCGGAAAACCGGTCAGCGGCTTGAGCTCCAGGTCGAAGCTCCAGTCACCGGTGCCGCTGGTGTGGATCGTCGAGCCGTACACGCCGGTGGGCAGTCTCAGCGGGCGCAACGGCTGGGCCTTGCCCAGGACGCGCAGCGCCTGCGTCAGGGGTCCACGGTGGACGGCCTTGCCTTGCAGGTCGAACCACGGGCTGTTGAGAATCAGCCCGGCGACCGGCGCCACCCTGCCCGCCTGGCGACGGCGGTCCAGCCAGAGCGGCGTGATCAGCCCGCCCGTCGAGTGCGCCACGACGACGACCGGCTGCCCGGGGTGCTCGCCGGACACGACGTCGAGCGCCGCCTCGAGCTCGGCGTCGCACAGGGCCAGGTCGGAGACGTAATGCGCCGTCTGCCCTGACCGGCGGGCCCGCCCGGACTTGCGCAGGTCCAGGCCGAAGAACGCCAAGCCGCGTTCGGCGAAGAAGTCGGCCAGCTCGGTCTGGAAGAAGTAGTCGGAGAACCCGTGCACGTAGAGCACCGCGCCGTGCGCGACCTCCGCCGGATGCCGGTCACGCCGGACGAGCACCGCCGCGATGGCGCCCTCGCCGTCAGGATCAGCTCCCAGGTCGAGAACATGCTGGGAGTACCCCTCGCCCAGCATGTCCGGCCGCCATGAAACGTTCTGTTCTCTGTCGCTCACCACTGCAACGGTAGTGATGCGGGGATGAGGGCTGCAGGGCTGGTCGCGCGTCGACGCACAGGCAAGGCGAGCACTCACGAGCACGATCAATGCCTGATGTCAGGTGGTCATCCAGGAAAGGGTTGACCGACGAGCTCGGCGCCTTTTGCCGCGCGGAGCTGGAACGCTGTCGGAGCCAGTCCTCGGACGGCTGAGTCGGCGCGGACCGCAGCCGCCGCGACCCGAACCTTGACGTCCACCACGGTCAGTTCTTCGCCGCGGCCGATGACGGGGTTCAGGTCGATCTCGGCTATCTCCGGATGGTCATCGATCAGCAGCGCCAGCCGGAGGAGTAGCTGTGCCAAGGCAGCTCGGGACACCGGAGGCCGGCCACGGTAGCCGTCCAGCAGCTTGCCGAAGCGCAGCTCCTCGATCATGGCCTCGGCGTCCTGAGCGCTGAGCGGCGCCAGCCGAAAACGCCGATCCGCCATCAGGTCTGCGAAGACCCCGCCGGCGCCGACCATCACGACCGGGCCGAACTGGCGGTCCTGAAGGCCGCCGACAATCAGCTCGGTGCCGCCGGTCACCATCGGCTGGACGAGCACGTTCGCCAGGCGGTCGCCGACCATCTCCTGGTAGGCGGCTCGAAGCGAGGCCTCATCGACCAGATCGGTTCGGACACCTCCGACGTCGCTCTTGTGAACGGTGCCGTCCGCGAGCTTCAAGACGACCGGATAGCCGAGTTCGGCTGCGCCGGAGAGCGCTTGCCGCAGCGATCGGGCCACGCGCTGGGGACACAGCACGATGCCATATGCCGCAAGAAGATGGGCGGCCTCGCCGGCGCCGAGCCATTCCTGCCCAGATCCGAGCTGTTCGGTGATCAGCCGGCGAGCGCCCTCGACATCCAGACCCAGCGGTCGGATGACCGCCGAATGCGGTGTCGATCGGATCTGGGCGTAACGCCACGCCGAGGCCAGTGCCTGCGCGGCTGGTTCGGGAAAGGCGAAGACAGGCAGCGGGCGGCTCATCCCGTCCGACGGAATCGACCGGGCCTGCTCACCGACCTGGGTGAGCACGATGGGTTTGTCCGACCGGGCCGCGGCCTGGCTCACTGCCGCGGTGAGCTCGGCGGGGTCAGCGACCAGTGTCTCGGTGAAGACCACGAGCACCGAGTCAACCTCGGCGGAGTTCAGCAACACCTCGATCGCTGCCCGCACTTGCGCGGGCTGTATCCCGGCGCCCAGGTCGACCGGGTTTTGGGTGGAGGCAGCGCTTGGCGCCGCAGCGGCCAACTCCGCCCGAACCTCGGGGCTCAGCTCGACCACTGCCAGTCCCCCGGCTGCGGCGGCGTCGGCGGCCAGGATCGCCGGACCTCCGGAGTTGCCGATGATGGCGACCCGCGGTCCGGCCGGAAGCGGCTGATCACACAGCGCGCGAACGGTGTCGAGCAGTTGCTCCATGGTGTTCATCCGGAGCACGCCTGCCTGCTCGAACAACGCGTCCACCACCGCATCGGATGAGGCCGCTGCTGCGGTGTGTGACTGCCCGGCCCGGCGGCCGGCTTCGGAACGGCCCGCCTTGATGACCAGAATCGGCTTCGTCCGTGACACCCGGCGGGCAATCCGAGCGAACCGGCGCGGATTGCCGAAGGACTCCAGGTACAGCGCGATCACTCGGGTGCGCTCATCGCGCTCCCAGCACGTCAGCAGGTCATTGCTGCTCACGTCGGCCTTGTTGCCGACCGACACGAACTGCGAGACCCCCAAGCCGCAACGCTCGGCCGCCCGTAGGACGGCGATTCCCAGGGCGCCTGACTGGGAGACCAGGGCCAACCCGCCGGCGGTCAGCGACAGCGGCGCGAAGGTGGCGTTCAACCGGACGGTGGAATCGGTGTTGAGAAGTCCCAGGCAGTTGGGGCCGACCAGCCGCATGCTGTATCTCCGGGTCACCGTCAACAACTCGTCTTGCTGCGCTGAGCCCTGCACGCCGTACTCGCCGAACCCCGCCGTCAGCACCAGCACCGCGCCCACGCCACGCCTGCCGCAGTCGGTCACCGTCGAGATGACCTGGTCAGCGGGAACGGCGATCACGGCCAGGTCCGGAGTCGCTGGAAGCTCGGCCGCAGAGGGATAGGACGCCACCCCCAGCACCTGAGAATGCCGCGGGTTCACCACGTACAGCGATCCTGTGAAACCACCACGCACGATGTTTCCCAGCACCTGACGCCCCACTGACCGCTCGCGCTGACCGGCGCCGACGACGACTACCGAGGCGGGGCGCAGCAGCGGACGCAAGCTGGCCAGCTCGGCGGTCTGATCCCGACTGTCCATCGCCGCCACCATCGCTTCGGTCGGCTTCAGGGCGAACAGGTACCGGATCACGCCGGCGTCGATCTGCGCCGTGCATGCGAAGCCGAGGTCGGTGAGGGCACGCGCCATCGCGCCGTTTCCGGTCAGCACCTCTGCGACGAAGTGTTTGACACCGAGGCGCCTCCCCACGCTTGCTAGGTGCTCCAACAGAAGGGTCCCAACGCCCTCATGCTGATGGGTGTCGCAAATCAGCAGGCCGATCTCGGCGGCGTCGGCAGAGTCGCGGTCGAGTGCGGCGACGCCGATGACGGCGCCGTCGACCTCGGCGACCAGGGCATGATGCTGCTGGCTGGCTGGCTCAAGCAGCACCTCGACGTAGGAGTCGGCCGCCAGCCGATTGGTCGCGAAGAACCGGAGATAGAGGGAACGGTCGGATGCGGCTGCGTTCAACGCGAGCAACGCGTCTCGATCGGTCGAGCGGGCCGACCGGATGTGGACCATGCCGCCATTGGCACGCAGCGCGTCGAAGTCGATGAACTGTGCAGTTGTCATGGCCTCATTCTCGCGACCCAGCGACCGGCCGGGCAGAGTCCAAAGGCCCGAGACGCTTCCCCGTCACCGACCCTCTGAGCTGGGCGCGACCCGCCGACCGGATCGGGCTCCCCCGATCCCCGAGTCGTTCAACGGGTTCGGCTGAGGATGACCTTCAGCGCACCGGTCTCCCCGGCGTGCGAGAACACGTCATAGGCCTCGATGAAGTCGTCAAAGCCGAAGTGGTGGGTCACGAAGCGGGCCGCGGAAGGGCTGAAGGTCCTTACACGTGTGGGTGATCGAACTGGTGCTCGTCGCCGAGACCGACGCCAGCGAGGCCCACGCCTGCATGATCTGACGGAGATCAGCTGCGAAGCGGGTGGCAGGCGCGCCGTCGACGACGTTGTGATCGACGGTGACAGCCAGGTCGAGAAGCTCGATCGTCTCAAGGTGGCCGTCGACCTCGACCGGCCGAGTGCTGATCCCTCCGACGACGACGGCGAGAGATGCGAGCGTGGGCGGGGCGATGGCGAAGCCGCCGCCGGCGGCGAACATGCCGATTGCGCTGACCTGCACCGTACCGATGGCCTCGCGCGCGTGGTGGGAACGGCTCATCACGGCGTACATCGACCGGTAAAGACCGGGCACTCGTCCCAACGCCGGCGCGAGGGTGTGGAGCAGCCGTCCGCTGCCGGCGCCAGCGGGGTCCGCCTTGACGGCTCGGATCTCAGTGCTGATGTCGGCGACGCTGCGCACGTCGGCGTCGCGAACGACGTGGACCAGCCCGAACGCTCCCCGGCCGGTCGGCACCTCGATCAACACCTGGATGTCGACGTGGCGGTGCTCGACGAGGCGCCCCCGCCAGTCGCGGTAGGCGTGCACCTGCGGATGGCTCGCCGCCGCCCGGCCCACGCAGGCGACGATGAAGGCGGTCAATGACAGCGGCGGCTCGGCGTCAGAGAGCATGCGGCGAGCCGAGGTGATGTCCACCTGGAACAGCCCGGTCATGGGTGTGATCCGCCTGCCGGCACGCATGGCCGCGGTGACCAGCCGCCGACTGGACGGGAACGGCCGTGTAGTGGCGCCGCGGTCCCGCACGGGCATTTCAGTCATGTCTGCTCCCAACGTGTGCTTTCGAACGGGCACATCAGCCAGGGGCTCCGTCGACCGCACGTAGGAACCATGCGAGAAGCCCGGCGGTGATCGCGGCGATGACGGCGAAGACAGGCGTCATCGACATCGACGACACCGGTGAGGTCGGGTCGGCATGCGAGCCGAACCACTGGTCCACTGAGACACTGATGCTCTCCAGGATGAAAAGCGCCAGCATCGCTGCGGTGATCAACAACCCCCAGCTCTCGCGTCGCCAACATGCCACTGCGGCCACCGTCAGCAGCGGAAGCCAGATCGCGAGGTCCTGCACGTAGACCGGGTTGACCACCAGGCCCGTCCCATCCAGCACCGAGACCGGCCTGGAGCTGAACGTCGCGGGCACGATCTTCCACAGCCAGGCGGCTGCGTTCAGGACGACAAGGATCAGCGCCGCGGCGGCGATTCCCCGCGCTGGAACGGCGTCGGACAGTCGCGCGGCGAAGGCGCGCAGATCGGTGGCTCGCAGCAGCATCACCGTGCTCCAGACCGCCATGCCGAGGTATGCGACGTAGAGCAGGAACAGGTTGTTCATCGGAGTTGCGAAACAGAGCAGAACCGCCTGATAGATCAGGTAGCCCAGGGTTCCCAGCCATACCACGAACGCCCGTGTCGATCCTCGGCTCGTTCCGATCATCGCGACGATCAGGACCGGCAGGCCGACTGCTAACAGCGCGACAGCGGTACCCCGCACATTTCCGTTACTCACCGCGACACCGTGCAGCAGCGACGGGAAGGCCACCGTGAGACCCGCGGCCGGCGCCGCGATGACGGCCAGCGCACCACCCGACACGTACGGGCTCAGACCATCTCCGAGCACGTTCCGCCGGTTCTGACGCGGCGTTTGGGAACTACCCTCACGCGATGTGATCGACACGGTCGTCATGCCTGCATCTCCTTCGGCGCCGCAGCTGTCCGCCTGCGGCAGGCGCACCTGGCGCTTTCAGCATCACCCGCGAGATGCTCACCGAATAGGGCCGAAGGTCTCCTTGAGGAGTCTGCAGTTCCAGCACCCGACACACGGCTGCGACGGTGGACGTAGGGTCGTGAGGACACCGATCAAGGGGGCACGGATGGCGCAAGCTGCTTCTCGCTTCGAGCGGGTCACGGTGTTGGGACACAAGTCGTACTGGTCGGCGTTCCTCATCGGCGTCGCCGTGCTGGCCGGTGTCGACGAGATCGTGTTCCACCAGGTGCTGGGCTGGCACCATTTCTATGACAATTCGACCCCTGACATCGGCTTGCTCTCCGACGGCCTGCTTCATGCGGTCGAACTGGTCGCTCTGGTGGCTGGATTCTTCCTGCTGGCAGACACGCGGCGCAGGAACACGTTTTCTAACATTGCGGCCTGGGCAGGCTTCTTCACCGGAGCAGGGGTATTCCAGCTTTGGGACGGGGTCATCGATCACAAGGTCCTGGGCGTGCACCAGATACGGTACGACGTCGAAATCCTGCTGTACGACCTGGCGTGGAACGCCTCCGCGGCGGCGCTGCTGGCAATCGGGGTCGCGCTGACCGTCGTGGCGTCTCGGCGCCGCACCGGCTGAAACGCCGCAAGACTGTGCACGCCCATCATGGCCACGCCGGCTTCGACCCGGGCTTGCCGCTGGCGCTGCTGCTCGGCACTGCCGCGGTGCTCTACCTCGCGGCCGCCGCCTCCCAGCAGCGAGCCGGCCGACGCCCCTGGCCGGCCCGCCGGGTGATCTCCTGGCTGCTGGGGATCACGACCATCGCGGCGGCGGTGATCGGCCCGCTCGCCGACGCGGCACAGCATGACTTCGCGGCGCACATGGCGGCCCACCTTCTCCTCGGGATGCTGGCTCCGCTGTTGCTCGCGCTGTCCGCCCCGATCACGCTGGCGCTGCGCACGCTCGACGTCAGGTCTGCTCGCCGCCTTTCCCGATTCCTGCACTTGCCGATCGCCCGGTTCCTGACCCATCCGGCGCCGGCGGCGCTCATCAACGCCGGCTCGTTATGGGCGCTCTACGCCACCCCGCTCAGCACCGCGACGCTGGGTGACCCACTCCTGCACCACCTCGTGCTGGCCCACTTATTTCTCGCCGGCTACCTCTTCACCGTGTCGATCATCGGCATCGACCCCGCGCCGCACCGCGCGAGCTTCCGGTTGCGGCTGGTCGTGCTGGTGCTGGCCATCGCCGCCCACTCGATCCTGGCCAAGCACATCTTCAGCCACCCTCCCGGCCGAACCTCACCCGCCCAGGCCGAGCAGGGCGCGATGCTGATGTACTACGGCGGCGACCTGCTCGAGCTCGCCTTGGTCATGCTGTTCTGCGCTCAGTGGTACCGGGCCGCGCGTCCGGCAGCGGCACAGCTCACCGCGACGCGCAAACCCGTTGGCCGTGACCGTGACGTTCACAGGAGTAGGACATGAGCAACGCCGAGGCGCTCTCGCGCCCCATCGGATAGAGGCGCGCCGCCTCCGATGGCGCCTCTCCGCGGCGCAGGGTTAGGGTGAAGACGCGGTCGGCAGTCCAGAGGTCAAGCAGCGACATCTCCAGGACTGAGCCTCGACGGACCGCTTTCCTGCAGGGGGTCACATTGCGAGCCATGGTGTATCGCGGGCCGTACCGGATCCGGGTCGAGGAGAAGGACATCCCGCCCATCGAACATCCCAATGACGCGATCGTGCGGGTGAGCCTGGCGGCCATCTGCGGATCGGATCTGCACCTTTATCACGGCATGATGCCCGACACCAGGGTCGGCATGACCTTCGGTCACGAGTTCATCGGCGTCGTCCACGAGGTCGGCCCCTCGGTGCAGAACCTCAAGCCCGGCGACCGGGTGATGGTGCCTTTCAACGTGTACTGCGGATCCTGCTTCTTCTGCGCGCGCGGCCTCTACTCCAACTGCCACAACGTCAATCCGAACGCCACCGCGGTCGGAGGCATCTACGGCTACTCCCACACCTGCGGCGGTTACGACGGCGGCCAGTCCGAGTTCGTCCGGGTGCCCTTCGCCGACGTCGGCCCCAGCGTCATCCCCGACTGGATGGACGACGAGGACGCGGTGCTGCTCACCGACGCGCTGGCGACCGGTTACTTCGGCGCCCAGCTCGGCGACATCGTCGAAGGTGACGTCGTGGCCGTGTTCGGCGCGGGGCCGGTGGGGCTGTTCGCGGCCAAGTCGGCCTGGTTGATGGGCGCCGGCCGGGTGATCGTCATCGACCACCTGCAATACCGGCTGGACAAGGCGCAGAGCTTCGCCCACGCCGAGACCTACAACTTCACCGAGTACGACGACATCGTCGTGCAGATGAAGAAGGCCACCGACCACCTGGGCGCAGACGTCGTCATCGACGCGGTGGGCGCCGAGGCCGACGGCAACTTCCTGCAACATGTGATGGGCACGAAGTTGAAGTTGCAGGGCGGCTCGCCGGTCGCGCTCAACTGGGCGATCGACTCGGTGCGTAAGGGCGGCACCGTCTCGGTGGTCGGCGCGTACGGCCCGATCTTCAGCGCGGTGAAGTTCGGAGACGCGGTGAACAAGGGGCTGACGCTGCGGATGAACCAGTGCCCGGTGAAGCGGCAGTGGCCACGGCTGTTCGAGCACATCCGCAACGGCTACCTCAAGCCCAGTGACATCGTCACCCACCGCATCCCGCTGGAGCACATCGCCGAGGGCTACCACATCTTCTCCGCCAAGCTCGATGACTGCATCAAGCCGCTCATCGTCCCGAACGCCGCGTAGGGAGCAACCCATGGTCTACACGCCAGCCAAGCCGCCGCTACCGGTGTCGATCGAGGAGCTGCGGGCTCGCATTCCGGGTTGGGGCGCCGACCTGGACCCCAAGGACCGCCCCTCGGTGCCGCGGGAACGCCTCGATCCCGGCGCGAGCGGCGCCCACTGGGACTTTCCCGAGCGCCAGGAAGAGAAGTGGCCCCGGGAACGATCGATCGAGCACGCCTTTCTCACGCCGGTCTTCGGCACGTCCTGCCCGCCCACCGGCCTGTCCGGAGTGATCCGCAAGTACGCCTACCGCCGCTACAGCGAAGCGCGGGCGGCCCACTGGCTGCTCCTGATTTTCGCCGACCGGGTGAACTCCGTGGAGGCCAACCTGGCCTCGATGGTGAGCAGCCGGCCGGACAACCCGGTGACCGAGACCGGCGTCCTGAGCGAGTTCTCCCATCACGGCTTGTCCTCGCGCCTGGGCAAGAATCGCGCCGACGTCAAGCACCAGTGGCTGGACCCGGTCATCGTCGGGGCCCCGTGGGTGCTGCGCGGCCTGCTCGGTTACCGGCTGGCAAGGGCCACGGTGCGGCGGGTGCGGCGTTCGCGCTAGCGCCCTCCGGGCCCGATCCGCGCTCGGCGGCGGCCGGACGCAGAGGGGGCCGGCATGACCAAGCTCGTCCTCGCCCACACCGGCCAGCTGGACCCAGCCGACCTGACAGCGGCCCATCAGCTGCTCCAGGAGGTCTTCGCCGGAGAGCTGACCGAGCAGGACTGGGAGCATTGCCTCGGCGGAGTGCATGCCCTGCTGTGGGAGGACGCTGAGCTCGTCGGGCATGCCGCCTTGATCCAGCGACGGCTCCTGCACAACGGCCGGGCGTTGCGCACCGGCTACCTCGAAGGCGTAGGGGTGCGGGGGGCGCAGCGGCGGCGCGGACACGGCGCGGCGATGATGGCCGCGCTGGAACGGGTGGCGCGAGGCGCCTACGAGCTGGGCGCCCTGGGATCGACCGAAGAGGCGGCGCCCTTCTACGCCCGGCGAGGCTGGCGTCCCTGGCAAGGACCCACCTCGGCGCTCACCCCGACTGGCGTGGTCCGGACCGAAGAGGAGGACGGCTGGATCTACGTCCTGCCGATGTCAGCGGCACTCGACCTCCGCGGTGAGCTCACCTGCGATTGGCGTGACGGCGACGCCTGGTGAGGCTGGACGATTCAAGCGGCCCTTCAAGGCAGGCACTGACCGCGCAGCCGATCGCAACGTTATGGCAGGCCCAGGTCATCTAGGTGGTAACCAGCACGCCCACCGCACCTCGCCTGGAGGACCGACATGCTCACCGTCACCCGCACCGCCGTCCCGGTCGTCGTCGCAGGCCTGCTGCTCACCGCGTGCGGCGCCGGCAAGGACCGCCCGGCGCCCCTGGACACCGCGCCGATCGGCGCGAGTGTGATCGGCGCCCCGGAGCCGATGGGCGCGGGAGCGTCGATGGGAACGGCGAAACCGATGGGGTCAGCAGGTGGGGACGCCGCGGCGCCAGTGGCTGTGACCGGCCAGATGGCGGCCGCGGCGCCCATGGCAGCGGCGCCGGCCAGCACGCCCGTGACGATGGACGCCCACACCATCACCACTCGCGGCGTGGGCAAGGTCAGCGCCACCCCTGACACGCTCGTGATCATGATCGGCGTCTCGACGCAAGGTTCCAGCGCCAAGGCCGCGCTGGCGGACAACAACGTCAAGAGCAACGCCCTGCTCGACCTGCTGCGAGCCAAGGGCATCGCCGCCAAGGATCTGCAGACTCGCCAGTTGAGCATCAACCCGACCTACACCGACAAGTCGACGATCTCCGGCTACCAGGTCGACAACATGGTGCAAGCGCGCTCAGGCGACATCGCCGGGGCCGGCGCGCTGATCGACGCGGCCGCCGGCGTCGTCGGAAACGCCGTGCGAGTGCAGCACATCTCCTTCTCGGTGGGTGAGGACAGCGCGTTGCGGGCTCAGGCCCGATCCGCGGCTGTCAACCAGGCCAAGGCCCAGGCAGCGCAACTGGCCAAGGCGGCCGGCGTCACCCTCGGCCGGATCAGGTCCGTCACCGAGTTGGCAGACGCCGGTCACCCGATCAGCTATGACATGCGCTCGGCTGCCGGCGCCGCGGAGTCGACGCCGCTTCAGCCCGGCCAGCAGGAGTTGACCGTCTCGGTCGACATCGTCTACGACATCGGCTAAATCATACCCTACGTTGTTGCAATGTAACGGCTGCGCCGCGATGCTTATCCCTTCATTGACTGGTAATTAACAGCCGAGGAAGGTCATATCTCCAGGCATCTGCCGCTCAATCAGTCGGGGAGAACTCATGCGAAAGCTTGTGACTGTCGTTATTGCCGCCCTGCTGTTCCTGTCCCTCGGAGCTAGTCCTGCTTTCGCGGGAACCAACGGGCCCATCGTGAGCACCGATGGCTCCACCGCCAAGTTCTTCGCCGACGGCGACTACTTCCACATCTGTGACACCGACTCCGACGGCGACTCGGTGTATGTGAGCTTCTACTACTCCGGTAGCGGCGGCGATATCCGGCTGAACTGGACGGGCGGCGCCGGCACCTGCGTCAATCGCACGTACAACATCGGTGAGGGCAAGGCTGTTTACTACAAGAGCTGTCAAGATGACGCGTTCACCGACACCTGTAGCGGTTATGTCAAAGGGACTGCTTGACCGCCGTTGACAATTGAGTAGCCGGTTCATCGCTCCACGCCCGAATGCCTTGGCGGGCGTGGAGCGATTGGCCTGGTGTCCCGAAGTGCCGAACGGCGGCTCGTCATCGCGTCGCGGTCCAAAATCCATTGAAACCGCTCGTGTGATCCCGACTAATGCACGTGGCGTCCGGCTTGGACCTTCCCGTGGGGGGGGTGAGTCGCCGGGGCCGGCCTTCGCCAGCAGAACAGGGTCTAGGCAATGCTTGCGGCGTGAGCCATGATCTTGGGATGAGCACCGACTCCCAGTGGCTGGCCACTGATTCCCAGTGGCTGGCCACCATGCCCGAGGTGTACGACAAGTGCCTGGCGCCGGCGTTGTTCGCGCCGTTCGCCGCACAGCTCGCCGCATCGGTCGCCACGCTGGCCCCCGGGCGGGTGCTCGAACTCGCCGCCGGCACCGGCGCCCTGACGGCCGAACTGGTGCGGGTACTTCCCGACGCCGAGATCACCGCCACCGACCTCAACCCCGCGATGGTGTCCTGGGCCGCGGCCAGGATCCCCGGACCGACCTGGTCGCAGGCTGACGCGCAACGGCTCGACCTCCCCGACGGCGGCTTCGACCTGGTCGTGTGCCAGTTCGGGGTGATGTTCTTTCCGGACAAGCCGGCCGCGTTCGCCGAGGCGGCGCGGGTGCTGGCGCCAGGCGCGACATTGCTGTTCACGGTGTGGGACGCAGTGGAGGCCTCAGACTTTCCCGCGGCCCTGGTCGACAGCCTCGCCGCGGTCCTGCCCGGGGACTTGCCGGACTTCGTCGTCCGGGTGCCGCACGGCTACGGTGATCCGGTCCGGATCACCGCGGACCTGCACACCGGCGGGCTGGTGGTCGACAGCATCGAGCGGGTCGTGCTGCGCGGCAGGTCGACCGCTCAGGCGCTCGCGGAAGGATTCTGCCTGGGAACGCCGCTGCGCTTCGCCCTGCAGGAGCGGGGCGAGCTGGAGGGTCTGACCCGCTCGCTACGGGAAGAGATGATCACCAGACTCGGCGACGGGCCGGTGGAAGGCGACTTGGCGGCGTACCTGGTGAGCGCCCACAAGCCGTCCTAGAACCGAGGCGTCGCCCCCAGTCGAGATCCTCCCACGACAGCCGCTGGATCACCTACGCTTCAATTCCGAGCCGAAGACGGCGGCCTGGGTGCGTCGTTGCATTCCGAGCTTGGCCAGCAGCCCTGACACGTAGTTCTTGACCGTCTTCTCCGCCAGGAACAAACGCTCACCGATCTGCCGGTTCGTCAGCCCGTCCGTGATCAGATTCAGGATGTCGCGCTCGCGCTCGGTGAGCCCAGCCAGTCTCGGATCCTGCTCTTTGCCCTGGCGCAGTCGCTGCATCACCCGCTCGGTGACCGTGGGGTCCAGCATCGAGCGGCCTGCCTTCACCTGCCGGATGCCGTCCAGCAGAGACGATCCGCGGATCTCTTTCAGCAGGTACCCAGATGCTCCAGCCATCACCGCGGCGAACAGGGCGTCATCGTCGTCATAAGAGGTGAGGATCAGGCACCCGATATCGGGGTAGGAGGACCTGATGTCCCGGCAGACATCGATGCCGCTCCCGTCCGGAAGCCGGCCGTCGAGCAACGCGACATCCGGCCGGACGGCCGGTATCCGTCGAAGCGCCTCAGCTGCGGTGCCGGCCTCCCCCACCACCTCCATGTCGTCAGCGGCCGACAGCAGGTCAGCGAGGCCGCGCCGGACGATCTCGTGGTCGTCGAGCAGGAAGACCCTGATCGGTGTCACGCTCAGCTCAGTGCTATCTGCCATCGCAGCTGTGTCCCCTTATCCGGCGTGCTCGTCACGGTCATCGATCCGCCGCGTAGCAGCGCGCGCTGCTCGAGGTTGTCCAGACCGCTGCGCCGGGTGGTCGCGCCGATGCCGACACCGTCGTCGCTCACCTGGAGGCAGAGTGCGTCAGCAGACACATCGAGGAGGACATTGACGCTATCGGCCTGCGCGTGCCTGGCCACGTTGCTCAACGCCTCGCGCAACACGGCGCTGAGCTCATCGGCCAGTGCCGGGCCCACCAACGAGTCGACCGGCCCGACGAAACGCACCGTCGGATCGGAGGCGAGCTGCCCGGCCTGGTCAGCGATGACCTGGATCAGTTGGGTGCGCACCGTGGCTGACGCCGGAGCCAACGATCCGCGCAGGTCGAAGATCGACGTGCGGATCTGACGGATCGTGTCATCGAGGTCGGTGACGACCTGTTCCAGCTTGGCGGCCGTGGCAGGGTCACGCTCACGGGTCTGCAGGCTCTGCAAACTCAGCCCGGCGGCGAACAGCCGCTGGATCACGTGGTCGTGCAGGTCCCGGGCGATCCGATCCCGGTCTTCCAGCAGAATCACCCGTTGCTGGTCAGACCGCGCGTCGGCCAATTCCAGCGCCAGCGCCGCATGGTTGGCGAAAGCCATCGCCATCTGAAGATCACTCTGCGTGAAGCCGCGCCGGCCGCTCAGCCGGACAACCAGCAGGCTGCCCCGCGGCTTGCTCGATCCGGCCAGCGGCAGTGCCATCACCGCACCTGCTGTCACGACGTCACGCATGTTCAATGTGAAGTCGTCCTGCTTGTCGATGTCCTCGATCAGGATCGGCTCACCGGTGTCGATCGCCGCACCGGCCACACTGCGGTGAGTGGAGTAGGTCAAGCCGGTCAACCTGTCAGCCGAGACACCGGTCGCGACCTCGACCATCAGGTCACCCGGAGTGGCAGCCGGCAGGACCACGGTGACCACGTCGGCGTCGGCCAACTCCTGAACGCTGCGCGCGATCACGCTGAGCGGGTCCTCGCCCGAATAGGCAAGCAGCTGTTGGGTGACCTCGGCTGATGCCTGCAGCCAGCGCTGGCGCCGGTTGCCCTCCTCGTAGAGGCGGGCGTTCTCGATCGCGATGGCCGCCGTCCCGGCGATAGCGGTGATCAGCTCCTCATCGTTCTGGGTGAAGTCACCAGAACGTCGACCTGTGAGATACAGGTTCCCGAACACCACGTCCCGCACCCTGATGGGAACGCCGAGGAAACTGCTCATCGGCGGGTGATGGGCGGGAAAGCCGACCGAGCGCGGATCGTCGGAGATCTTGTGCAGCCTGATCGGATGCGGGTTCTCGATCAGGGCGCCCAGCAGGCCGAGCCCTTTCGGCAATGACCCGATCCGGGCCGCTGTCTCTTCGTCGATGCCCTCATGCACGAACTGCTCAAGGCCGCCGTCGGGACCTATCACACCCAGGGCGCCGTATCGCGCGTCGACCAACTCGCAGGCGGCTCTCACGATCTGCCTGAGCACTGCCGGCAACTCCAGATGCCCCATGATCGCTTCGTTGGCGGCCAGCAGCCCGTTCAACTGCACCTGGACGGCCCGAACATCGTTGGCCCGCGACACCAGCTGGTCGAGCAGATCGGTTAGGCCGAGTTGAGGGGCATTGTCGAGAGATGTCTCGAACTTGCTGTCAGCGCCGTCTGGGTGGTCGGTCATGCCCGAATCGCCGTCCCCACCGGTGTGATTGTGTAGGTGCAGCCTAGTCTCCCGACCGGCTAATGCCTATCCACCGAACTCTCGTGGTGTGCCGGGCGGATCGGCGGCGGGGCAGAAGCGGACTCGAAGGGTCACTCAGACGCGACACGAGGGACATCCACCAGTGGCATGTACCAGCTGGCACGGTCGGCGATGGAAAACCGCCGGCCGGTGACCTCATCGACAACGATTCGGATGAGGTGATGCTTGGGGCTGGTGTGCCAGGGGAACAGCGGAAGGGCCGTGGTGTCCAGCAGCTCGTGCAGCTGCGTGACCTCTTCGGCGCGGCCCTTGGCCACCACGCTCCATGCCTGGCCAGCCGCGGCATCGACACCATCGGCCTCGAACGCGACCCGGGGGCCGTTGAGAGCAGCGGTCAGCTTGGTGCCCGGCGCTGTCCGGAAGACCACCGTGCCGTGATCGACGAGGAAGGTGACCGGGAATATGTCCGGCTCACCGTTGACGACGAGGCCCAGCCGGCCGGTCTCCACCGCCCGTAACAGCGCCCAGCAGGCGTCTGGTGACAGGGCGGGACTGCTGCAGTCTTGTTCGGTACCCATGGATTCATCGTCCTCCTGCGGCTCGCTCACGGCGAGGGCCAGAATCCCGTGCCGGTCAGCTGGCGATCAGGCCGCACCGGCCTGCGGGTGCTGCCGAAGCACATCGACCAACTTGCGGCGCCGAGTGACCGGTGTGGCCGGCGCCCGGCCCACCCGCAGCAACACGTGTGGCTGCATGCTCAGACCCAACTCCGAGCGCAACAACTGCCTGGTGGCAGGCACTTCGACGACCTGGGTGAACAGGCTCATGGCGTAACCGGCGCGGGTGACCTCCAGCCAGACCCGCTCCAGCGCCTGACCGGCCCGCAGCCAGCTCACCGGGTCATCTTCGTCACTGCCGAGCAGCAGGAGGCACTCAGCTCCGCTTGACCGGGTGTGCTCAGGCAGGCCGCCGTCCTGATGAGCGCCGTAGTCGCGGATCCGAACCAGGTCCCCAGCCGGACCTCGGCCATGGGGAACCGTCGCGAACGCCACGCCATCGCTGCGGTGCGGGTCGTCGGTGGCCCAGGCCCGCAGCTCGGCGCGGTATCGAGGATCGGCGTTCTCGATGGCGTCCGCGCGTCGGCTGAGCACCGCGGCGGCACGCCGGTGCGCTGGTTCGTCGATCATGACGAGCCGGCCGCCCTCGCGGTCGGCGGCCTCGATCAGCACCTCGACGAGCTGAGGAGGAACCGGGTCATCGGCGAACTCCCGCCGGTTGGTCCGCCGGAGCCCCAACACCGGGTCCAACATCGCCAGGCTCAGATCACCGTCAGAGCAGCTGGTGAGCTCGGCAAGCAAGTCTGGCCGGCTGGAGTCGGCTGGCCACCGCACAGTCACCGGGTAGCCGTCAGCCGCCAGTGAGACCCTGGCGTTGAGCACCGCGCAGCCACAGCTGATGATCAGCTGCCTGCGGGCGGGGTCCAGCATGCGCAGTTGCCGGCTGAAGTCGGCATGGATCGCCAGCGCACCACTACCGATCACCAACTGCCATGGCTGGGTGTTGTGCACCGAGGGCGCCAATGTCGCGCGCACCGCGGCCCGGCGCAGCGCCTCGACTGCGATCGTCGGGTTCGGCTTGCTCAGCCAGGCCAGCTGGCCGGACGGTGTCATCTCTTCTTCCAGCCTCTCGATGCTAGGTGCGCGCATGGGCACGGGTGGCGGGCCCGTCGTTATTCGCAGTGGGACGGCACTACTGCCACCGGGCAGAGCGCGTGGTGCAGCACGCCCTGGCTGACCGACCCGAGCAGGGTCCCGGCGAGCGCGTGCCTGCCCCGGGTGCCGACAACCAGCAGGCTCTGGCCGACCGAGTCGGCGACGAGACCGGGCACCGGGTTGTCGTGGATGACACCGGAATGCACCTCGACGTCGGGATACTTCTCCCGCCAGCCCGCCAGCGCCTCTGACAGCCATGACTCGGTGTTGCGGAAGGACCGACGGGCATGCTGCCAGGGTCCGAAGGTGAAGTGGTCGTTCCAGCACAAGACGGCTTTCAGCGGCAGCCGATGCCTGCTCGCGTGATCGAAGCCAAAGGCAAGCACCGTCTCGGAATCCTCAGTGCCGTCCACGCCGACTATCACCGCTGCCTCTTCGGCCGGATCGCCGGCCGGAGCTCGGAGCACGATGACCGGGCACTGCGCCCGCGCGGAGACCGCCGCAGCCACTGAGCCGAGTACGACTGATCCGAAGGTCTTCAGCTGACGAGAGCCGAGCACCAGGACCATTGCGTGGCTGGACTCAGAGAGCAACACCGGCACCGCATCGCCTTCGACGGCAGCCGATTCCACTACTAGACCTGGGGCGAGCACGTCGGCTTGCTCGCACGCCTGCCACAGCGTGCTCTCGGCGTGCCGACGCAGCTCCTGCAATTCGATCCCCGTCTCCTCGTAACCCATCTCCACTGGGCCGGGAAACACACTGCGATAAACGCAGACCAGGCGCAGCGTGGTGGCCTGCGCCCGCGCCTGCTCGATCCCCCACCGCAGTGCTAGGTCGCTACTGGATGAGTCGTCGATTCCTACGACTACAGGTCCCATGTCAAGCATGTCAGACTCCTTGTCCCGATTCATTCGCGCAATGACGTGAGGTTGGCCCGCGACCTTCCGGTACGGGGAACAGATCCAGATTCGCCGTGAAAGCGCCCTGTCGGTAGGGCCGATAGTCCTGTCGGCCGGCGGTGGCGCGATCACTTTCGCACCCGCTCTCAGGCCACGGGACGTTCGACCCTGTCGCCCGGGCGTGGTTGGGCGCAGGCTTGGCGTTGGAGGCACTGGCTGAACCGTCGAGCGCCGGCCCCTGAACAAAGGAAGCTGTCATGGCACACCCCGCCGCCACTGCATCGGAATCGACCCAACGTGAGCCTGGCTCACCGGGGCCGTTCCGACGCGACACCATCGAGCCTGTGATCGCGACCGCAAACCGGGCGCCTTCGATCCACAACACCCAGCCGTGGCTGTGGCAGCTGCATTCGGATCACTTGTCACTGCGCGCTGACCGGAGCCGGCAGTTGCAGGTCGCCGATCCGGATGGGCATTCGTTGCTGATCAGCTGCGGCGCCGCCCTGGTCCTCACCGAACTCGGCCTTCGGGCCCTCGGTTGGCAGATCGAGACTTCCCGGCTTCCCGACCCCTCCGATCCTGACCTGATAGCTGAGTTCAGAGCGGTCGGGCAGAGGCAGATCTCAGCCCGGGACCTGGAGTCGCTGGCAGCCGCCGAGCGACGGCACAGCGATCGGCGGCCGTTCGACAGACACGAGGTCAGTCCGGAGATCATCGAGGAATTGCGCGCTGTCTCATCAGGCGGCGGCGTCCACGCTGACTTCCCCGCGCGCCAGGAACAGCTGGTCAACCTTGCCGTCGCGATCAGCTCGGCCGATCGCAGCGAGATCGAGGACAGCGAGTACGTCGCCGAGAGAGATCGTTGGGTGCGTGACTCCGACGCCCACCCCGACGGGGTGCCTGCCAGCGCGATACCGCACGTGCCGGCCAGCCACCCCCGGCACACGGACGTGCCGTTACGAGACTTCGAGACCGGCGTCTCCGGCCGGCTGCTGATCGAGCGCGATGTCGACGAGCGGCCTGCCATCGCAGTGCTGCTGACGCAGTCCGACTCCCCCTTGGAGCACCTGCGAGCCGGTGAGTCCATGATGTGGTTGATGCTCCAGGCCGAATTGCGGGGACTGGTGACCTGTCCGTTGAGTCAGGCCGTGGATCTGGTGGCGTTCCGGAGCCGGCTCAAGATCCTGATGGGCTGGCAGGGTGTTCCGCAGATGATGCTTCGGATCGGTTACCCGCCAGCCCACGCCGCGCAGGCGCCGCGGACCCCCCGCCGTCCGGTGGTTGACGTCCTCGATGTGGCGCCTGACGTGCGGCAGGCCTGATCATCTCAGCCGCTCGGCGGCGCGCAGCGCGCTGACCTCACGCACCATCTGCAAGTCCTCCCTGGCTTCGATCACCAGCACCCGGACGGCGCCGACGCCGATGTCGCGGTCGCTGTCATCGGATGCGCCACCGGCGCAGTCGCGTTCGGGATCGACGGCGACACCGAGGTGGCCGAGCCGGTTGCTGACCTCGGCGCGCACGGACGTGGAGTTCTGCCCTACTCCACCGGTGAAGACCAGCACGTCCAGGCCGCCGGCCGCAGCTGTCATGGCGCCGATGGTGGTGACCAACCGGTGCACGTACACCTCGAAGGCTGCGGTGGCCCGCTCCTCCCCAGCAGCGCGCCGCGATTCAACCTCACGCAGATCGGCGGTGCCCGCCAGCGCCAGCAGGCCGGACTCGTTCTCCAGTGCCTCGGCGATCGCGTGCGGCGCCAAACCCTCGTGCTCGGCCAGCCAGAGCAGCAGGCCCGGGTCCACCGAACCTGACCGGGTCGCCATGACGACCCCTTCCAGCGGCGTGAAGCCCATCGAGGTGTCGACACTCCTGCCCCCGAGGACGGCGGTGATCGAGGCGCCCGCGCCGATGTGGCAGCTGACGATCCGGAGCTGGTCCACCGGCCGGTCGACCAGCTGGCCCGCGCGCTCAACGCAATAACCATGGCTCAAACCGTGAAATCCATACCGGCGGATGCCGTGATCAACCCGCCATCGCTGCGGTATCGCATACGTGGCGGCCTTGGCTGGAATGCTGGCGTGAAAGGCGGTGTCGAAGCACGCGTAGGCAGGTGTCTCAGGCAGCTCCGCGCGGACGGCGGCGATGGCCGACAACGACTTGGGTTGGTGCAGCGGCGCCAGGTCAATCAGTGACCGCATCTGCTCTAGCACCTGATCATCGATGGCTACCGGCCCGCGGAACAGTCGCCCGCCGTGCACCACCCGGTGCGCCACCCAGTCCGGCGCCGGCCAACCCGCCAGCGTGTCCCGGAGCTGCCCGCTCGCTCCTGGCAGCGCCGGCAGGTCGACACTGGCCAGCACTGCCTCGTCCTCGCCGAGCAGCCGCAGCTTCAGGCTGGAGGAGCCGGCGTTGACGATCAGGGCGCTCATCAGATGGGCATCTCGGTCTCGCTGTTCCCTGGCCACACCCAGCCCGCGATCGCCGGGTCGTCCTCGCCGTGCTCGCGAGTGTAGGCGCGGGCGGCCAGCCGGGCGTCGGCCATCCGCTGCCGGAGCACAGCTGCCCTGCTGCCCAACGAGGGGACCCGGTCGATGACGTCGATGACCAGGTGAAAGCGGTCGAGGTCGTTGAGCATCACCATGTCGAACGGGGTGGTGGTCGTCCCTTCCTCCTTGTAGCCGCGGACGTGGATGTTGGCGTGGTTGGCGCGCCGGTAGGTGAGCACGTGGATCAGGGAGGGATAGCCGTGGAAGGCGAAGATCACCGGCTTGTCCGGGGTGAACAGCCCGTCGAACTCGCGGTCGGGCAGTCCGTGCGGGTGCTCAGTGGCTGATTGCAACCGCATCAGGTCCACGACATTGATCACCCGCACCCTGAGGTCGGGCAGGTGCTGGCGCAGCAGGTCGGCGGCTGCCAGGGTCTCCAGGGTGGGCACGTCTCCGGCGCAGGCCAGCACCACGTCGGGCTCGCCGGTGGTGTTGCCCGCCCATTCCCAGATGCCGAGGCCGCGGGTCGCGTGCGCGATCGCCTGCTCCATGGTGAGGTAGGTCAGGGTCGGCTGCTTGCCCGCCACGATGACGTTGACGTAGTCGCGGCTGCGCAGGCAGTGATCAGTCACTGACAGCAGGGTGTTGGTGTCCGGAGGCAGGTACACCCGGACGATCTCGGCCTTCTTGTTCACGACGTGGTCGAGGAAGCCGGGATCCTGGTGTGAGAAGCCGTTGTGGTCCTGGCGCCAGACGTGTGATGACAGCAGGTAGTTCAACGACGCGATGGGACGCCGCCACGGGATCGCCCTGCTGGTCTTGAGCCATTTGGCGTGCTGGTTGAACATCGAGTCGATGATGTGGATGAAGGCCTCGTAGCAATTGAACAAGCCGTGCCGCCCGGTCAGCAGGTAACCCTCCAGCCAGCCCTGGCACAGGTGTTCAGACAGCACTTCCATCACCTGCCCGTTCGGGTCCAGGTGCTCATCGCCCTCGACCACGGCCGCGTCCCAGGCCCGGCCGGTGGTGCGGAACATCCCGCCGAGCCGGTTGGATGCGGTCTCGTCGGGACCCATCACCCGGAACCGGTCCCGGTTGGCCGCCGCGATGTCGGCCAGGAACTCTCCGAGCACCCTGGTCGCCTCGTGCGTCTGGACGCCGGGCGCCTTGACCTCCACGGCGTAGCCGCGGAAGTCGGGCAGCTCCAAGTCGCGCAGCAGCAGGCCGCCGTTGGCATGCGGGTTGGCGCTCATCCGGCGCTGTCCGGTCGGCGCCAATCTGGCCAGCTCGGGCGCCAGCCGGCCGTTGGCGTCGAACAGCTCTTGCGGACGGTAGCTGCGCAACCATGCCTCGAGCTGGCGGCGATGCTCTGAATTCGCCCGGGTGTTGGCCAGCGGAACCTGGTGGGCCCGGAAGGTGCCCTCGACCTGCTGGCCGTCCACCACCGCCGGGCCGGTCCAGCCCTTCGGCGTGCGCAGCACGATCATCGGCCAGCGCGGCCGGCTGCCCTGCGCGGACGAGCCCGATCGTGCCTGGTGCTGGATCTCGGCGATCTGCTCGATCACCTGATCCAGGGTCGCTGCCAGCTGCTGGTGCACGGCGAATGGCTCGTCACCCTCGACGAAGAACGGCTCGTAGCCGTAACCGGTCATCAACGCGGCCAGCTCGTCGTGCTCGATTCGGGCCAGCACGGTGGGGTTGGCGATCTTGTAGCCGTTGAGGTGCAGGATCGGCAACACCGCGCCGTCGCGCGCCGGGTTGAGGAACTTGTTGGAATGCCAGCTGGCTGCCAGCGGGCCGGTCTCGGCCTCCCCGTCGCCGATCACGCAGGCGACCAGCAGGTCGGGGTTGTCGAAGGCCGCGCCGAAGGCATGCACCAGGGAGTAGCCCAGCTCACCGCCTTCGTGGATCGAGCCGGGGGTCTCGGGGGCGACGTGGCTGGGAATGCCGCCGGGGAAGGAGAACTGCCGGAACAGCGCCTTGAGTCCGTCGATGTCCTGGCCGATACCTGAGTACACCTCGGTGTAGGCGCCCTCCAGGTAGGCGTTGGCCACCAGGCCCGGGCCGCCGTGTCCCGGACCGGTGATGAAGAGGGCGTTCAGGTCACGTTGGATGATCACCCGGTTCAGGTGGGCGTAGAGCAGGTTCAACCCGGGTGTGGTCCCCCAGTGGCCGAGCAGCCGAGGCTTGATGTGCTCAGCTGCCAGCGGTTGGGTGAGCAGCGGGTTGTCCAGCAGATAGATCTGGCCTACCGACAGGTAGTTGGCTGCCCGCCAGTAGGCGTCGATCAGTCGTAATTCATCATCATTCAATGCCTGATGCATGGGGCAGACCTCGGTTCGGCTCGTAGCAGCTTGATGGGCAGCCCATCGGTGAAGGTCGGTGGTGGGCTCCGGCGCGGCGACTGCCTGCCCGCCGCGCGGCCTCAACGCCGCGAAACCATGCTCAGTCATCTGAGCATGGTCACGCGGTGGCGGGCAAGCTATGCGGTCACAGGGCCCACCGGTGCTGGTTGACGAAGGGCAGCCTGGCCCAGAGCTTGCCGAGCCCCCAGGTGTTGCCGGCGTAGGTGGCTGCCAGCACCACCATGACGATCGCGTAGATCAGGTGGGAGTCCATCAGCGGGTTGGACGAACCACTCGGCTCGCCGCTGTTGGTGTGCTGGGCCAACGGGAACTCGGCCAGCCACATCATGGACATCATCAGCGCGCCTGCCAGGGCGGTGATCCGCAGAGCCACGCCGGCGATCAGGCCGATGCCCATACCAAGCAGGCCGAGCATGAACAGCCAGTTCACCCAGGTGTCACCGGCCATCGAGTGAAACGTCGAGCTCAACGGGCCGACCTCCACCGATGACAGGAATCCCTTGGTGGGCGAGCCGCCGTCGATCCAGGCCTTGGCCGACGAGGTCGAGTAGTGCAGGCCGAACAGCTTGTCGAGGAAGGCCCAGAGGAAGACGAAGCCGGTCGCGATCCGCAGCACGGCCAGCGCCTTCGCGGCGGCGGAGGTGACGACGGCGCCGGGGATCATCACGTCCTCGTGGTCATGGGAGGAACGGGTTCGCAGGTGCATGGTCATGATGATCGCTTCCTTCTCTCAAAGTGGGTACGACATCAGCATGCTGGCTCGACCCGCGGGCGGCTGGAGGCCGAAGGCCCGAGGCGGCGGGACCAAAGTCCATCGTCGCGGGCGTCATTGGCATCGTCGCGGGCGTCGTTGGCATCGTGAGGTGACCACCGGTGGCTGAAGATCAAGGACTTAAGTCCACCCCGCTCGGGACCTTCTCCGCCCGTCACAAGCAGCGGCGGGCGCGATGGTTGAGCCAATCAGCCGGACCATTCAAGGAGATCTCATGAAGCGCAGGACGTTCGACTTACTGGCAAGTGTCGCCGGGCTCTTTCTCGCGGCTGTCCTGGTGATGGCCGGCTCCCTGCTGTACTGGGCGCACGACTTCGTCGGCGACCAGGTGCACAGCCAGCTCGCGGCACAGCAGATCTACTTCCCCGCCAAGGACAGCAAGGGCATCATCGGCGCCGAGTACGACCCCGTCCGTGAGTACGCCGGGCAGCAGTTGACCACCGGCCCACAGGCCAAGGCCTACGCCGACCACTACATCGCGATCCACATCCAGAAGATCGGCGACGGCAAGACCTACGCCCAGCTGAGTGCGCAAGCGCAGGCCAACCCCACCGACGCCAAGCTCGCGGCCAGCGTCCAGTCAGTGTTCCGCGGTGAGACGCTGCGCGGGCTGCTGCTCAACGCCTATGCCTTCGACACCATGGCGATGATCGCAGGGATCGCCGCCATCGCCGCCTATCTCGCGGGGGCGGTGATGCTGCTGCTCGGCCTGCTCGGCCTGCGACACAGCCGCGACGTTGAGGCCACTGAGGACCTGCTCGCACCGCATCAGCGCCCCAAGGCAGACTTCGTCACCGCCTGAGGACGGACTGGTCTCACCTCGCCAAGCCGGTAGGCGTCCTGTTCCAGACAGGACGCCTGCCGGCTTGGGCGTGGCACCCCTTCGGGAACGGCAGGGCTGTGGCACGCGCGGGCTTAGGGCAGCCGGCGTCCGGAGGCGAGGTAGTGCTTCTGCACCGAGCTGAGAGCCATGACGCGGTTGTACACGGCCACCTCATCGAGGGCGCCGGCGAGGAACCGGCTACCCGGCGCTAGCGGCCAGCCGCTCAGGTTGTCACCGCCCATCCGCCAGTAGCCGTAGTACTGGGCGTTGGTGGTCTGAGTGTTCTGGGCGATCTTGGCGCCGTCGACGTAGAGGGTCATGCCCAGCGGGCCCTGGGTGCCGACGACGTGGTGCCACTGCCCGTTGTTGTAGCGGGCAGGCGTCGTGAGGGTGATCGCCCGCCCGGCATGGACGCCGAAAACCAGGCGCCCGTCATTGGCCATGTAGATGTGCTTGTCGTATTGCCGGCTGAGCACCGGGTTGCCGTAGAGGTCCAGGCCGCCCTGCTGGTTGCCGAAGCCGAAGATGCGCCCGCCGGTGGTGCTGGTGGTCTTGAACCACGCCTCGATCGAGAAGGTGCCCGGCGAGTTCTGGCCGCGGGTCGCTGAGATGTAGCCGGTGGAGCCGTTCAGCGTCACGGCAGTGTTTGCGGCGATCGCGCCGGCGGCGCCGTAGCTGAGGCCACCTCCCCCGAGGGTGAGGCCGCCGGGGTTCTTGGTGTTCGAGCTGTCCGCGGTGAGCGGGCCGCCCGCGTCACCAAGGCGCCAGAACAGCACCGGGCTGTCCGGGTCAACAGCGGCGGGGTACCCGGTGGCCGTCCTGATCACCGTGACGGTGCGGCTGGGCGAGGACCGGGGGCCCACGCGCGGGCCGAAGGTCTCCTTGACGTCGGCTGTGTAACTGTGGCTGGTGCCGGCGGCCAACGCGTCGTCGCTGAAGGTCAGCACCGGCCGCTTCCAGAACAGCGAGGTCACCGCCGCGGTGGCGATCGGCGTGCTGCCGCCGTCGCGGTAGAGCCGGACGGTCAGGTGGACGTCATCGGTGTCCAGCGGAGTCTGGACGTAGATTGACACCTTGCCCCCGGCGCGGGCCACCGCGGTCGGCGGGGCTGGACGTGACGGGCTGGCCAGATCACCGGTGGCCGGGTCGAACCGGGCGAAACCCTGTTGGGGCAACCCGTTGACGGTGGTGAACTCGCCGCCGACGAAGAGCTGGCTGCCGTCGGTGGTCATCACCCTCGGGCCCAGACCGGCGTTGTCGGGGCCGCCGTCGGTGTTCGGGTACCAGGTGCCCAGCAGCCCGTTGCCGGTGCTGCGCGACAGCAGGTGCCGCGACAGCCCCTTGAGTGATCCCACCTCAGGGAAGGCGTTCGGGTCAGCGGGCCGGTCTGCGCTGCAGTCGTGGCTGTGTGAGCCGGTGTAGAGGATGTCGCCGATCGGTTGCACTGCCTGGGTCGCGCCCAGGCACTTGCTCTGCCAGCGCAGCGAGCCGTCGGAGTTGGCGGCGAACGTGCCGTCGAAGCAGCCCAGGCCTGAGCCCTCGACGCCGAAGTACGCGCCGCCGCTGTCGGTCTTGACGGCCTTGGCCTCCACCGTGCAGGACGCGGTCTTGGGCGGTATCACCGCGCCTGCCGGAAACGCCAGGGCCTCGCCGGTGACGCTGTCCACGACTGCCACGGCGTGGTGGGCCGGGTCGGAGTTCAGGCTCAGGAACGCGCCGGCGAGGTAGAGCTTGGTACGGCCTGGCGTCAGCGCGATCTGGTAGACCACGTTGTCGGCGTCGGCTGCGAAGGCCGGCAGTGACGCGCCGGTGTCCGGGTCCAGCGCGGCCACCCGCTGCTTGGCCGCGCCGCCGATCGAGGTGAAGGAGCCCGAGACGTAGACCGCCGAGCTGGAGGCGGCGATGCTGGCCACCCGGGCGTTGGCGTTGGGGTTCCAGGGAGCCAGGACGCCGGCCGGAACGGCGTCGGAGGCAAGGGAGATGGCCGCGATCCGGTTACGGGCGGCGCCGTCGACCGCGCTGAAGTCACCGCCGACGTAGAGGGTCTTGCCGTCGAGGCTGGGCGCGAGCGCGTGGACCGCGGCGTTGACGTCGTGGTTGAACGTCGTGATCAGCGCTCCGGTGCTGGCGTTGAACGCGGCGAGGTGGTTGCGAGCCACCTCACCCGAGCCGAGGGGCCGGCCGGGCAGCCGGACGCTGGTGAAGTTCCCGCCGACGTAGACGATGCCGTCGGCTACCGCGATCGCCGTCACCTGCCCGTTGGTCTGCCAACTGGGCGCCGCGTTGGACGGCAACGGGCCCTCGATCGCGCCGGCCGGCCCGCTCGGCGCCAGCGAGATGCCGAACGCCGCCATGGTGACAGCCGTGATGCTCGCGATAAAACGGCCAGCGCGCATGTTTCCCCCGTGTTTGTATAGGCACTCACGTTAACGGCTGGCCACTGGGCATCCAACGGCGGCATGCGAATTGGGTGTCAGCGCTCGATCGTCTGTCCTATGTTAGATCCTTGCTAGTAAATTAACCCGAGCTTTGGCGTGAGGCAAGTCGGTGGACGCCGCTTTCCTTCTGCCCGTCAGAGGTCTATACCCGAATGAGGGTCTATACCCGGATAAGCGCCGCTCCCGCAGCACCCGGCGGACGCGGCTCGACCCATGCGCGACCAGCGGAAGGCAGGGGCGTCGTGACCGGTTCCGCGGTGGACGACGTCGCGGCCCGACTGCGCCAGCGCTTGGACGCGCTGCCTCCGGACGCCGGCCCACGGGCGCCTTTTCTCAGCGCCTACCTGCGCACCACCGAAGCGGTGGGCGCGGCGCTGCGTGAGGGCCAGTTCTGCGACCCGGCGTGGGTGCAGCGCTGGGATGTGGCCTTCGCCGAGCTGTATCTCACCGCCCATGACGCCGATCTGGCCGGCGATCGGGCAGCCGTGGCCCGACCGTGGCAGCTGGCCTTCGCGGCGCCGCCAGAGCTTCCCGCGCTGCGGCACGTGCTGCTCGGTGTCAACGCGCACATCAACTATGACCTGCCGCAGGCGATGCTGGCCGTTATCAGTCCGCAGGACTTCACCGATCCGGAGCTGATCGCCCGTCGAGGACGCGACCACGAACGGATCGACACCGTGCTGGCCGGCCGGGTCAAAGCCGAAGACGCCGAGATCGAAGACCACCGCAGGTTGCTCGACCGCGCGCTGGCGCCGCTGAATCGGCTCTCGTCCCGGCGATTCCTGCGCGAGGCGAGGCAGAAGGTCTGGCACAACATGGCTGAGCTGCATGCCGCCCGGCTGCTGGGGGCCGACGCTTACCGCGTCCGGCTGGCCGAGCTGGAGACGCTCAGCGCCGCGCGCATCACCGACCTGCTGGCGCCCGGGCAGGTGTTACTGCGGCTGGCGGTCGCCGGATTCGGGGTGAGCCTGCCGCCACCGGCCAGCCGTTGAACGCTGCTCGCGACGCAGCGTCAGCGGGCCTGCCGGCGCCAGGGTGATGCCTGCCTTGGGCCGCGGGTCCCCCGCGACCACGCTGAGCCGGCTGCCGGCGAACGCCTCCAGCACGGTGTCCAGGACGAGCCGGGCATAGGCGCTGCCGAGGCAGGTCCGCTCACCGGCCGCGAAGGGCAGGAACCCCCACGCCGGCAACGCCTCCAGAAACCGCTGGGGCCGGAACTCCAGAGGCTCAGGCCACAAACGCCGATCGCGATGGGTCAGGTAGGGGCTGTAGAGCACCAGCGTGCCGCGCGGAATCGTGATTTCGGCGAACGCGGTGTCCCGCGCAGCACGTCGGCTGCCCAGCCACCCCGCCGGGTACAGCCGCAGGACCTCGTTGACTGCCAGCGCTCGTTGCTCGGCGGCGAGCAACTCCGGCTGGCAGCCGACGTGGTAGAGCAGCCAGGCCATGGTGTGCGCGGTCGTGTCATAACCGGCGCTCAGCGCGACCCGCACCTCCTCCAGCCCGCCGGGAAGGTCACGAAACGCGGCCGCCAGGCAGTCCGGCGGCGCGGCGGGCAGCGCCCGCTCCAGGGCGCGGTTCATCCGCCGGAACAAGGCCGGCCGGCGTAGCAGCGGTCCCGGCAGCGGGCTGTCCAGGGGTCGCAGAAAGGCGGCCAGCGTCGGCCCCGGCAGCGCGCCTCCGAAGAAGGTGGCAGCCAGGATCTCGCGAGTGATCGAGGCGGACCAGGCCACCGCGTCGAACTCACCGCTGGGCAGGGCGCGGTCCACGACCTCGGTGATCCGCGGCCGCAGCGCTGAGATCGAACGCCGGGCGAAGGCCGGGTTGAGCTCGGCGCGGCGCTGGCGGTGGTGCGGCGCCTCGGTCTGCACCAGGCCGGCCGCCAGGTGGGGTGACAGCCCGCTCATGCTGCCCCGGCTGCGAAACAGCTCCAGGTCACCGAGCACGAACCGGTTCCAGTCCGGGGAGTAACCGACAATGGTGTTTCGCCAGAGCCGCAGACTGAACACCGGGCCCAGCGCCGCGCCCTCTTCCAGCAGTGGCAGCGGTTGCCGACCCCACCGGCCGAGATGGCCGATCACCGGTTGCGAGTGGGGCGAGGGTGGCCTCACGGGTAGCTACGGCCCTTCCATCGCTGCTGCCGGCGCATCGCCTGAGTGACCACCGGGACGAAGGCGATCGGGCTCAACGGGGAGAGAATCGCCTGCCAGGCCGCTCGGGGATGGCATTTCAGTCCGACCAGCAGCCGTTCGACCACCCCCAACCCCAGCGGCAGCAGCCAGCGCCGGCGCCGGCTCGCCGCGACCAGCGGCAGGGTGTAGACCGCAAGGTGCCAGCCGGCGGCGACCACCAACCGAAGCCGTGATCCTCCAGTCACCGCGAGCAGTCCCCTGCCCAGGCCGATGACGACCTCGCGGTAGCCGGTGTACATCCGGGTCTGCACCAGCTCACCGCCCAGGGCGAGCCCGAGCCGCAGACCCGCTCGCCGGGCGCGCCTGGCCAGCGCCACGTCCTCCACGATCTCCGCGCGCACCGAAGAGAACCCGGCCAGCGCAGCCAAGGCCTCGCGCCGAAATGCCAGCAACGACCCGTTCGCGGTGGCAGCCGCCGGCACGTCCGCCGACAGCAGCCCGAAGGGAAGGAAGCACAGCAGCACATCGTCGATCAGCGGCGTCAGCAGCGCTTCGCCGAGGCTGCCGGTGAGCTGGCGGGGAAAGACCGAGAAGACGTCGGCCTGCTGGTCGGCCATCGCCCGCACAACCGCCTCGACCGCGCCGGCGCCCAGCAGCACGTCGGCGTCGCAGTAGAGCAATAACTCGCCGCAAGCCTCAGCCGCCAGTTGCTCGCAGGCCCAGTTCTTGCCCACCCACCCCGGCGGGGGCGCCGTGCCGCTCACCAGGCGGGCGTGCGCCGACCCGGCAAGGATCGACCGGGCGGTCAGGGCCGAGCCGTCACTGGACAGGTCATCCAGAACAATCAGCTCCGTCACCCCGGACTGGCCGAGCAGAGCGGGCAGAAACCGGGCCAGGGTCGCGGCCTCGTCGCGCATCGGAACCAGCAGCGACACCGTCTCAGGCGGCGCCGCCGTAGGCTCCGGCGCCGGCTCACTCGCCAGGCGTCCCTTGCCCAGCACCGGAAACCAGGCCAGATTCATCGCCAGCGTCGCAAGCTTGACCAGCAGGAAGCCGAGGATCGCGCCGAACAGGACCCTCACCGCCGGCTGAGCCTTGCCGACCACCGGTCGATCCGCTCGTCCCAGCTGAGGCGGCCCGGGACGACACATCGGAATCCGGGCACCGGCTCGCGGGGATCCGCGCCGGCGATCGCGGCGTCCAGACCCGCCAGCTGCCGGCCCAGCTCCGCTGACAGCTGATCCGGCGCGCAGGCCGCGCCGATGTCGACCAGGCCCTCGGGGAACTGGTGCCCGCGGGCGGCCACTCGCACCGCGACCGGCAGCAGCGTCGCGGGCGCTCGCCGCGCCAGCCAAGCCGCGCCTGGCGCCAGCGCCGCGACCGGGCCTGCTGGCCTCAGCTCGCCTTCGGGAAAGATGACCAGCACCCGGCCGTCGCGCAGGCTTGTCAGCGCCTGCCGTGGCCGAGCGGTCGAGATCACCCCGATCGCCGTCAGGAAGCGGTAGTCGGACAGGTTGTCCCCGTCCATCAGCAGCGCCGCGGCCCGCCGCTGCCGGCGCAGCACCGCAGCAGCCAGAAAGCCGTCCCACCAGCTGTGGTGATTGGCCGCCCAGACGCAGCCGCCCGCAGGCAGCTGGCCGCGCAGGAAGACCCCCCGCAAGCCGTGGCGCACCATCTGCTCGAAGCCCATCCCCAGCGCCCGGGCCGGCAGTGACGCTCGCTGCCGGGGCGCCGGGCTGAATGAGCCGGGGCTGGACATGGGCGGCTCCGAGGCGGGGCTGAACCCGGGATTCCTTCTTCAGCGACGGCTGGTCGACGGCCTCGGGTGACAGGACGGCTGCTCTTGAACCTAGAGTGACTCTAACATTGGGTGTGCGCAGCGGGACAACACCTCCTTGCGGCTGCGCGGGGGAAGCCGAAGGGAGCAGTCATGCTCCGAACATCCCGGGTGGTCCCCGGACGCACCGATGACGTGGTGATAGTCGGGGCCGGTCTGGGCGGCCTGTCTGCCGCGCTGCGGCTGGCCGGCGCCGGACGCCGGGTCACCGTCGTCGAGCAGTCCGCCGAGCCGGGGGGCCGGGCCGGGGTGCTGCGTCAGGACGGCTATCAGTTCGACACCGGACCGACGGTGCTGACGATGCCCGAGCTGATCGACGACGCCCTGGCCTGCGTCGGCGAGCGCCTGACGGATCGGCTCGAGCTGCTTCCGCTGAGCCCTGCCTACCGGGCTGTCTTCGCCGACGGGTCCAGGATCGACGTGCACACCGATCCGGAGCAGATGGCAGCCGAGATCGCCGAGGTCGCCTCGGCTCGGGATGTGGCTGGTTATCGGGAGCTGGTGCGTTTCCTGCACAAGCTGTACCAGTTGGAGCAACGCAACTTCATCGACCGCAATCTGGACTCGCCGTTGCAACTGGTGGGAAGCGCCGGAATCAAGCTGCTGGCACTGGGCGGCCTGCGGCGGCTGGCGCCCAAGGTCGGGCAGTACCTGGCCGATGACCGGTTGCGCCGGATCTTCTCGTTCCAGGCTATGTATGCCGGGTTGGCGCCTCAGGACGCGCTGGCGATCTACGCTGTGATCGCCTACATGGACACGGTCGCCGGCGTCTACTTCCCGCGCGGCGGCATGCATGCCGTCTCACGCGCCCTGGCCGACGCAGCCGCCGACCACGGAGTCACCTTTCGCTACAACACGAAAGTCGAGCGAATCGAAGTGTCGGGAGAGCGCGCCAGCGCGGTGCTCACCTGCGACGGTGACCGGCTGGCCGCCGATGTCGTGGTCGTCAACGCCGACCTGCCGACCGCCTATGAGCGACTGCTTCCTGACCGGTTCCGCCCGCGCCGGTTGACCCGATTGCGGTACTCCCCGTCCTGCGTGCTGGTGCACGCCGGTTCGAGGGCGCATTACCCGGACCTGGCGCACCACTCGATCTTCTTCGGCCAGGCCTGGGACACCACGTTCTCCGAGATCATCGACGAGGGCCGGTTGATGAGTGACCCGTCGTTCCTGGTGAGCAATCCCAGCAGGACCGACTCCTCGCTGGCGCCACCGGGGCGAGCCAGCTACTACGTCCTGTTCCCCTGCCCCAACACCCGTGCGGCTATCGACTGGTCAGTCATCGGCCCGCGCTACCGGGACGAGATCATGGCGACGCTGGACCAGCGTGGCCTGCCCGGGTTCGAGCAGGGAATCGAGGTGGAGGCTGTCGTCACCCCGCAGGACTGGCAGGACCAGGGGCTGGCCGCCGGCGCTCCGTTCGCGGCGGCTCACACCTTCGCCCAGTCTGGTCCGTTCCGGTTTCCGACGCTGGACCGGCAGATCGAGAACCTGGTGTTCTGTGGCTCCAACACCCAGCCCGGCGTGGGCGTTCCGATGGTCCTGCTCTCGGGCCGGCTCGCGGCGGCCCGCATCACCGGCGGTTAGTCGCTGATGTCACCAGATGACAGGCCCGCGATTCGGGAGGCGGATGTGAGCGAGCAACTGGGACTGCGTGAGCAACACAAGCGGCGAACCCGGGACACCATCAACGCGGCCGCGATGTCGTTGTTCTTCGAGCACGGCTATGACTCGGTGACGGTCGCCGACATCGCCCGGCAGGCGGGCGTCTCGGTCGCGACGGTGTTCAATTACTTCGACACCAAAGAGGATCTGTTCTTCGATGAGGGAGATCCGCTGCAAGCCGCGCTGGTCGACGCGGTGCGGTGCTGCGCACCCGGGGACTCGGTGTTGCTGGCGCTGCGACAACAAGTCCTCTACCAGCTGACGGCCGGCCGCACCGACGCAGACGCCGACGAGGTCGCGCGCTTTCACGCGGCCATCGTCGAGAGCCCGGACTTGCAGCGCCACGAGCAGCACCTTCAGCTCGAGCGCCGGCAGGTCCTCACCCGCGCGCTTGCCGAAGCCCTGGGCGCCGATGCCCCGCCGCTGTCGGCCGAACTCGCGGCCGCCCAGTACCTGGCGGCAGAGGCGGTCATCGGCGCGGAGTTGCGGTCCCGGTTGCTCAGGGGACAACCGCTGGCGCACGCCCGGGCACAGCTGGAGCCCTTGATCGACCAGGTTTTCAGCACGCTGCGCACCGGGCTCGGCCCCATGGTGAGAGTGGGCGCGCCGCGATGACGAGCAATCGCTTCCAGCAGCAGGATCAGGCGTCGCAGTCGCCGGCGCGGATCACCGCCTTCGAGGCCGGCGGGCCGGCTGCCCCGGCCGTCCACCGGCGCGCCGGCAAGGCCTGCGCGCGGCTCAGCGGAGGCGCCCGGCGCGAGCTGCGGGCCGCGGGCATCTGCGACCCCGCCGCGCAAGCCGGCTACGCCCAGGCCCGGGCGCTCAACGCCCAGCACGGCAGGACCTATTTCCTGGCCACTCGGCTGCTGCCGACGGCCAAACGTCCCTATGTCCACGCGCTCTACGGCTTCGCCCGCTACGCCGATGACATCGTCGATGACCTCGACCCCCGGCTGAGCACAGCCGAGCGAGCACGCAGGTTCGACGCCTGGGCGCAGAGCTTCAGCCTCGACCTCGAACGAGGCGCCTCGGCGCACCCCCTCTGCCAGGCAGTGCTCGACACCATTGAGCGCTGGCAGATACCGCCGGAGCACTTTGTCGACTTCCTGCACTCGATGCGGATGGATCTGGTGGTCACCGAGTACCAGAGCTTCGATGACCTGTCCAAGTACATGTGGGGCTCGGCGGCCGTGATCGGCCTGCAGATGCTGCCGATCCTCGGCCGCGAGGACGAGCGAACCGACTGGGGCACGCTGGGCCGGCACGCGGCCGACCTCGGTCTGGCCTTCCAGTTGACCAACTTCCTGCGCGACATCGGCGAGGACCTCGACCGCAATCGGATCTACCTTCCCCGGGAGTCCCTCGACCGGTTCGGGGTCGACCGCGCGGCGCTGCTGCGAGCCCGGGCGACCGGGTCGGCCAGCGAGCCGGTCCGGCAGCTCATCGCCTTCGAGCTTGAACGGGCCCGCGAACTCTACCGATCAGCCCAGCCCGGCATCGAGCTCGTCGAGCGTGGCTCCAGGGATTGCCTGCGGACCGCCTGGACGCTGTACGGCGCGATCCTCGACGAGATCGAGAAACTCGATCACAACGTGTTCAGCTGCCGGGCCTCGGTCAGCTTGCGACGCCGAGTCAGGGTGGCCGGCGGCGGGTTGGCACGAGCGACGTGGGCCCGCACCGTCAGCTGAACCGACCTGCGCCCGGCTGGGCAGCGCCAGCGTGCTCGCTATGCGTTCGAGCCGCATCCGCTTGAGGGCGGACGCGAACGCGGCAAGGCCCCGCCGGATTGCCCGGCGGGGCCTTGTCGTTGTAGTGCGCTTATTTACTACGGGGTGACGCTCTGCACCACCACGTCGCCGGAGCCCACCAACACGTTCGTGTCAGTGCGCACCTGGACAGCGCCCAGCAGCACCCGTCCCGAAGCCGGCGCCGCGTTCGCGGTCACCGATCCGGGCACGGTCCACTCGGCGTTGGCCGGCCGCACCGCGTTCGCGTCGGTCACCGCAACCGTGCCGAAGGCAGAGTTGGTGAACACGTCGATGTAGTTGAACGTGGTGGAGCCTGCCGGAACCGCGAAGCCGTCGACCAGGGTCACCCAGACTCCAGCCGCCGGGTTGGCGATGGTCACCGACTCCTCGCTGTCACCGTCTGCCGACTGGCCAGCCAGCACGCAGCTGCCGGTCGTGCAGTTGTAGACGAAGAGATCGAGGTCGGCCGCCGGGTCACTGGTGCCGCCGATGGTGGCACGCAGCGAGGTGGAGCCGGGGGTGACCGTCACCTGGCGCTGCTGTGAGGCCAGGTTTGCGATGGTCGGCGTTTGGATCCGGGCACTGCCGAGCGTGGACCCGGTCGCCCGACCGGTGAACTCACCGAAGATGTTCTTCAGCGTGTAACTGCGAGCCACCGGGGTCCCGATCGTTGCCGACGCGATGGTGTCGGGGTTGGGCGACACGGTCGCGCCCAAGATCGAGGCCGTCAGGGTGTAGGGGGCGTTCTCGGCATCCGAGGTCCGCCGAGCCTCCACCGTGACCTCCCAGACGCCGGCCTGGGGGTTGCTGGTCGTGCGGCTGGTCGGCGAGCCGACACAGGTTCCGGCTGAGGGGTTGTAGCAGCTCAGCGAGGAGTTGGCGTCGACACCGGTGCCGTACGGGTGGAACCGCAGGAAGCGGATCTGCCCGGCGCCCGGAGTGGCGCCGCCACCGGCCATGTCCACCTTGAACGCCGGCGTGTTGGCCGGGACGTTGTAGAAGTAGCTGGTGACCTGGTTGCGACCGATCGTGCCCGAGTGCGCGATGGAGTAGTTGTTCGCCGCGGTGAACTGCTCAGCCGCGACCACGGTGTTCAGCGTCTGCCCGTCGATGCCGGCCGTCGACGGGTCGTCGAGGTTCAGGATCGCCGAGTGCGCGCCGGCGCCCGTCGGGTTGACGTTGACAGCCAGCGTGACCGGCGAGTTCAGCGGCAGCGCGATGGACGTCGCCGCGGTGCTGAAGGTGCCGTCGTTGCCGACCCAGCTCAGGTTGAAGGCCGTGGTGCCGCCGCTACCGGAGGTGCGAGTGAAGGTGTAGGTCCGGACGTAGTTGTCGCCGGCCTTGACGCCTTCACGGTCATAGATTCCCTCGCCGCGGCCCGGGGTCGCCAGGAAGTCCGAGAGAAGGGTGTTGACCTCGACCGAGGACGTGATGTCGATCGGCTTGAGGTTGGTCTTCAACAGGTTCCACGCCGCGGGGACGTTGAACAGGCCGTTGCCCTGCTCGAAGGCGCCGTAACGCGGCAGGTAGCGGGCCGAGGACGTGATTGCCTGGCGAAGCTGAGCCGGCTGGCTCTGCACGCCGGCCTGCTTGGCCGCGCTCACCAGCAGCGCGGCAGCGCCGGCTGACTGGGGTGCGGCCATCGAGGTTCCGTTGGCCATGCCGTAACCGGCGGGCAGCAGGTAGGTGCCGGCCACCGGAGAGGGCGCTTCCCACATCGGAGTGGTCGAGACCGCAGCGCCGGGCGCGACGATCTGCGGCTTGAATCCGCCGTCTTCACGGGGACCACGCGATGAGAAGCCGTGCAGGTTGTCGACGAAGCTGGAGTCCGAACCGTAGTTCTTCTGCCAGGTCTCCTTGCTGACGTAGGAACCGACAGCCACGACCTTGGAGGCTGCCGCCGGGTCGCCGATGGTGTTGATGCCCGAGCCGCTGTTGCCGGCCGAGATGAAGATCTGCACGTTGTACTGCTCGATCAGGCGGTTGTAGAGGACCGCCCGGGTGTTGTTGCCGTCATTGAGCGCCGGCAGGCCGCCGATCGACATGTTGATCACGTCGACGTTGCCCTGCTTGGCGATGAAGGTCATGCCCTCGATCAGGGCGTGGTTGGTGCAGCCGGTGATGAACATGCAGACCCGGACGGACTTGAGCTTCGCGCCGGGCGCCGCTCCGGACATCTCGCCACCGAACATCCGGTTGGCGGCGGTGATGCCTGCGACGTGGCTGCCGTGCAGGCCGGAGACGATGCCGATGTTGACGTACTTGTTCTTGCCGTCGATCTGCACCACGAACGGCATCGAGTCGTTGACCAGCGTCGCGGGGTTGTCGACGCCGAAGTGGCCGACGTCGAACTTCGTCGCGTAGTCGGTCATCGCGGCGTCGTCGGAGAAGTTGTTGTTCTGGTTGGCGTCGACGCGCACGGTGTTGGCGGTGGGGTCCCACAGCACGCCGAACTTGTCGGTGGTGTCGCCGTCGCGGTTGACGTCGCTGCCGACCTCGCCACCGAGGCGGGAGTCGCCCTCGATGAAGGTGGCGGTCCGGTAGGCGCCGGCCGGGGCGGTGTAGCTAACGCCGCCGAAGCTGAACGCCGGGCCGCTTACCTGGGTGGCCATGTTCAGCCAGGTGGGGTCGTCGTCGGTGAACGGGTCGGTCGCGGTCACCCAGTCGGTGATCTTGCGCTCGCCGGTCGTGGTGGTCGACAGGGCGGGGTGATCGAGGTCGATACCGGTGTCGAGGATGCCGATGGTGGTGCCCCGGCCGTCCCAGGTCGGGTTGGCCGCGGTGAAGGCGGCCGCGCCGGTGTCGCCGACAGGCATGTAGGCGTTGTCACGAGGAGTGCTGGCGTTCGGAGGCGCCTGCGGGGTGGGCGACTGCGTGCCCTGCGGGGTCGGGTCGTCGAGGGCGATGACCTCGTCGAGGTCAGCGGCCACGATGCCGGACAGGTTGGCTGCCGTCTCGATCTTGCTCAGCGGCACGATCGCGCGGATGTAGCTCACATCGCCGTCGGCCTTGCTGATCACCGCGCCGAGTGACTTCAGGCCGCTGATGACGGTGTTGTTCTTGCCGGGCGCCGCGGCGATGAGCAGGGTCGCGGTCGACGCGCCCTTGGCCGTGGCGTTGGCCAGCAGTTCCCGGTCGTGCTTGCCGAGCTGGGAGTGCTTGGCCGAGCCGGCTGTGGCGCTGGAAGCGCCGAAGGCCGACGGTGCGGAGACGCCGGCTGCGACAAGCGCGCCGAGCGCTGTGAGGGCCACCGTGCCACGGCGAGTCCTCGAACCACGCGAAATATGCATGCATTCCACCTTGCAAAAGGGTTGGGAGGTTTGTACGACGTTAGCTATTCATTCATGCCTAGAGCATTAGGTCAAGGTGAAGGCGAATACATCCGGTAGACACCTTATGTCAGGTTGGTCACGTCGGTGCCACTTGAACGTGGCACCAGTACGTGCGGGGGTTTGGCCTGGCTCGGCGAGTTCGGTCACTATCAAAGGAGGGCAGCTTTTCGCGCCGCCTGATAACGCTTGCTGTACAACGTTGTAAAACGCGCTGAGAACGATCCTCGGAGAAAGGCTGTCCAGTGCGGAAAACGCGACCAGCTGCCCCTCGGCGGCTCTGGGTGTTCACCGCGACGTCGATCGCCGCCATTCTGGCCGCGGGCTGTGAGAGTGGAAAGTCACAGCCCGCCTCCCCCGGCGGCAGGCAGTCCAGCGCCGCGGCCGAGGCCCCTGGTTCGGCGTCGGCGGCTGCCGGGACGGTGCTCGGGCGGGCGTATCAGAACCCGGTGTATGACCAGGACTTTCCCGACCCGGCGGTGCTGCGGGTCGGCGCCCAGTACTACGCCTACGGCACCCAGGGCGGCGGCTCCAACGTCCAGGTGCTCACCTCGCCCGACCTGACACGCTGGAGCCCGGCACCCGACGCCCTGCCGCGACTGGGCAGCTGGGCCAGCGGCGGAAAGACCTGGGCGCCGGAGGTGCTGGCGGTCGGCGGCAAGTACGTCCTGTTCTACACCGAGCAGGACCAGACCTCAGGCAAGCAGTGCATCGGCCGGGCGCAGTCGGACAAGCCTGGCGGGCCGTTCGTCGATGACCGTCGCGCTCCGCTGGTCTGCCAGGTCGAGTTGGGCGGCTCGATCGACCCCAACCCGATCCGGGCCGCTGACGGCGCGCTGTACCTGTACTGGAAGAACGACGGCAACTGCTGTGGCAAGCCGGTCCAGCTGTGGGCGCAGCGACTCAGCCCGGACGCGGCCAGCCTGCCAGGCGCGCCGGTCGCGCTGCTGACCAACACCAAGTCCTGGCAGGGCAACCTCATCGAGGCGCCCGAGATGGTCAGCCATGACGGCAGGTACTTCTTGTTCTACTCCGCCAACGACTACGGCTCGGACAAGTACGCCGTCGGCTACGCCAGCTGCCAAGGCCCGACCGGCCCCTGCGCCGACCGGTCCGCCGAGCCGTTGCTCAGCTCTGCCCCGGCGGCGGCCGGACCCGGGCACAACTTCGTGCTCGACCTGCCCGACGGCTCCAGCGTGATGTTCTTCCACGCCTGGCCGCCCGATGCCATCGGCTCCACCGTGCCCGGCCGCCAGCTCTGGATGGAACCCCTCACCTGGGTCGACGGCCAGCCCCGTGTGGGACCGCCCGACTGACCCAGGAGGGACAGGCGGCTCAACAGGTCACGGTCAGGCGCGGGCCGAGGGTCGCCGATCCCTCTCTGGAGTAGTACGCCGCCGCGTCCCCGCTGGTGTTGCCTACCCGGATCGTGAATGGCTCGCCCGGGTTGACCCTGCCGGTCAGGTCGACTGTGATGGTTTGGCTGAGGGCCACCGCCCCCTGGCTGGAGAAAGCGGCACCCACTCGCTGGGGCGCGGTGTCCCAGCTCACCGCCGACTGCGCCCAGGTGGAGTTGTCGGTGAGGTAGAGGTCGCCGCCCTTGACCGAGTTGTTGTCCGTGCCGTTGCCCACGGTCAGGCTCAGCTGCGCCTTGGTCACGGTGCAACCGCTGGGCAGGGTGGGCTTGAACTGCAGCACCGCGTCGGCGACCGGGCTGCCGTCGGCGCTCACCCGGGTGGCGGTGGCGCTGGGCTGCGTTGTCGGACTCGCCTGAGCGATCGTCACGTCGTCGCTGGCCAGCACTGTGGTCGTGACGGCGCCGTCGGCGGCCGGCGTGGTCACCGGCGCCGAGGTGGCGCTGGCAGCGTTGCCGACCGCGTCCTTGGCCTTGACCGTGTAGGTGTAGGTCTGCTCAGCGTCCGCCGTCGTGTCGGTGTAGCTGGTGGCACTTGCGCCCAGCGTCGCCAGCGGCGTGGTGGCCGAGTCGCGGTAGACCTCGTAGCCGGTGACGCCGAAGTTGTCCGAGCTGGCGGTCCAGTTCAGTCGCACCGAGGTGGGCCCGGTCGCGGTGGCTGTCAGGTTGCCTGGCGCGCTCGGTGGCGTGCTGTCGACCGGCCCGCTGGCCGGCGTGCTGTCACCGGACTGGTTGCCGAGCAGGTCGTGCGCCCGGACGGTGTAGCTGGCCCCGGACACCGGCGCGGTGTCGCTGTAGGAGGTCACCTTCGGCCCGACGGTGGCCAGCCACCGGCCGTCGCGGTAGATGTCCTGGGCGCTGGAGTCGCTGCTGGCGCTGGCGGTCCAGCTCAGCCTGACCGCGGTCCCCGACATGGCGGCCGCCAGGCCGGTGGGAGCCGCCGGCGCCGAGGTGTTGCGGGTGAAGTTGTAGGTCATCGGGTCGAAGGTCGCGCCGGTCGAGTCGGTCGGCGTGACGGTCACGGTCGCGCCGCTGACGGTGACCTTGAGGAAGTGATAGACCTGCCCGATCGAGGTGGGCGCCGTCGCGGCGCCGCACCTGCTGCCCGAGGCGCTGCTGGTGGACCAGCCGATGGCGTAGGCGTCGGTGGTGGCGCATCCGCTCACCGGCGCGACCTTGGCGCCGCCGCCGCCGGTGACGTAGCTGGTCACACCGCCGGGCGGGGCGTAGTTGCGCTGGTAGATGTGAGCGTGGCCGTTGAAGGCGAGATCCACCCCGTTGTTGGCCAGCAGGCCCTCGAGCGAGTCGATCGAGGTCGGGGTGTTCGGATCGTTCTGCAGGTAGCGGTCATCGCCTTCGGTGGCGCTGTCGGCCCGCAGCGGATAGTGGAAGAACGCGAACTTGACGCTGTTGGTGTTCTGTTCCAGGTCTGCCTTGAGCCACTGGTACTCGGGGCTGCTCGGCTGCCAGTGGTAGTCACGGTCGACCTGGTAGGCGCCGCCCGGAGCGGTCCCTACGTTGCTGTCGTTCCAGTCGGCGTTGAGGATGTAGAAGCGGGCGCCGCCGGAGTTGAAGGCGTACCAGACCGAGGGGTAACTGGCCGGCGCGGTGTCATCGATTCCGGAGTAGGTCTCCATCGTGTACTTGCCGCTGGAGGCCGCGACCACCGCCGCCTGCTTCCAGTTCTGCAGGAAGGTGGCGTTGCGGCCGTGATTGCCGCTCGTCGCGAACATCGGGATAGACGCGCCGGGGACCTTCCAGTAGTCGGCTCCGAAGACCTGACTCACGCCGGGGCCGGTCGCCACCAGGTTTCCGTAGTTGTTCTGGCTGCCGTTCTGGTAGGCGATGTCACCGGTGGAGACCGCGAACTTCACGCCGCTCGCGGCGATCTGGGCGTCGACGTTCTTCTGGTTCACGCCGTTGGCGATGCTGTTGTCACCCCAGTCCCCCAGCACCGCGAAGCTGAACTCACCGCTGTGGCTCATCGTGGTGAACCGCGGAGCCACATCGGTCTCCAGCAGGTCGACCGGCGCCGAGCCGCCGGTGAAGATCCGATAGCAGTAGGTCGTGCCGGCAGTCAGGCCGGTGATCCGCACCGACGTCTGGTACTCCACGACACCGGCCACCGTGATCGGCGCGTTCACCGTGTTGTTCGCGCTGGTCATCGAGCTCGAGGTCAGCGTGCAGCCGGTGTCTCCGCTGGGCGTTCCCCACTGAACGGCGTTGGCGGCACTGGCCACCTTGACGCTGGTGTCGAAGGTGACCTGCACCGAGGTCGTCGTCAGGTCGGTCAGGTAGGGATAGCGCGTCAGCGTCGAACTGGCGGCCGTCGCCGACGGCGCTGCCAGCAGAGTCGAGGCCACGATCGAGCCGAGCGCCACCAGGCCGACGCCGGCCCGGACCGGCCAGCGGCGGCGCCGGCTGGGGCGGCTCGGAGAGTCGGCAGCACGAGATGAAGACAACAAAGCAGATCCCCCGTAGGACTGTGAGCTGAGATGCCGCAAGCGCCTCTGTTGGCGCCACGCATCTGGTTCGGCGCATGGCTCAGCCCGCCCAGCCACTCGATCGTGACTCGGCCTGGCCGGACCTGTCAAGCCGCTTAAGCCCTCCACAGGAAGGGCATCACCGCGTGTGACTCACCGGTTCATCCACGTCACTCCCCCGGCCGGCCCGACCATCAGCGGACCCGGTTCTGCGTTTGCTGGCGCCCGCGGAGTCAACGCTGTGACGCAGGCAGCTCGCCTACCACCACGGTGCACCCCAGTCGTGGGGAATGCGTGATTCGGGTGTCGAGCCCAGCCTCGGCGACGGCCTCAGCGGTCTGGGTGGCCTGGCCTGGACCGGTCTCGATCAGCAGGCTGCCGCCCGGCGCCAGCCACCGGGGCGCGTCGGCTGCCACCCGCCGCTGGACGTCGAGACCATCCGGACCGCCGTCGAGGGCCAGCCGGGGCTCGTGGTCGCGGGCTTCGGCAGGCATCAGCGCGATGGCCTCGGTGGGCACGTACGGCGCGTTGGCGACCAGCACCTCGACCCGGCCTCGCAGCGTGGCTGGCAACGGCTGGTAGAGGTCACCGGCGTACACCCGGCCACCGATCGGGGCCAGATTGCGGCGGGCGCAGGCGACCGCGGCCGGCTCCAGGTCGCAGGCGTGCAGCTCCAGTCGCCCCAGCGACGCCGCGATCGCCAGCCCGAGGGCGCCGGTGCCGCAGCACAGGTCGAGCACGACGGCGCCGGCCCGGGCCCGCGCCACGGCTTGCTCGACCAGGTATGCGGTGCGCTGGCGGGGAACGAACACACCGGGGTCCACCGCCACCCGCACACCGCAGAACTGCGCCCAGCCCAGCAGCACCTCCAACGGCAGGCCGGCGGACCGCCTGCGGACCAGGTCAGCCAGCTCGTCCGGAGTGCGCGCGGCGGCGCAGAGCAGGCGTGCCTCTTCCTCGGCGAAGACGCAGCCGGCGGACCGCAGCGCTTCCACGGCCGCAGACAGCGGATCGGCCGAAGCTGACATCGCGCTAACCTACCTCGCACAGGGCGGCTTCGGCGTGGTCTGGCTGCCCGCCCTCTCTCAGGACGACCGCAGGGGCCAGCTGACGTGCATGGATCAGGAGCGCCGGATCGCCAACCGCCGCGGTCTCAGGACAGCCCGACGCGGCGCTGGGCGCCGATCGCCGTTATCGCGGTGGGCGGCGTCCTCGGCGCTGAGGCGCGCTACGGGCTCAGCCTGAGGATCCCCCATTCGGACCGGCAGTTTCCCTGGTCGACCGTCCTGGTCAACATCACCGGCTGCCTGTTGATCGGCGCCCTGATGGCGCTGCTGCTGGAGCTGCCTGCCCCGCACCGGCTGGCCAGGCCGTTTCTGGGTGTCGGCGTTCTCGGCGGCTACACCACCTACTCCGGCTTCGCGGTGGAGGTGCAGCGTTTGCTGCTGCACCACCGGCCGCTGGTCGCCCTGGGCTACGTCGCGGTCACGGTGATCGGCTGCGCTGGCGCGGTATGGCTGTCCAGCGCTGTCACCAGCCGCTTCATCCGGGTCGCCAACAGGCGTCGCGGCCTCATCGCGGCTGACCTGCCGTGACGATGTTGTTGATCGCGCTCGGGGCCGCGGTAGGAGCGCCCGCGCGCTACCTCACCGACCGGGCGATCCAGTCGATCCAATCTGAGCGCCCGACCCGGTTTCCGTGGGGCACCCTGACGGTCAACGTGCTGGCCTCGTTGATCCTCGGCGCCGTCACCGGCGCCGGCGCCCGGCTGGATCCGGACCTGGCCCTGCTGCTGGGCGCTGGATTCTCCGGAGCGCTCTCGACGTACTCGGCGTTCGGTTATGAGACGCTGCGGTTGAGCCGGCAGGGCGCGCGGTGGGCAGCCCTCGGCAACGTCGGACTCTCGCTCGGCGCGGGCGTCGGCGCCGCCGCACTGGGCTGGTGGCTCGCGGTTTCCGCCGGGTGACCGGGTCAGCCCGCCTTCAGCTCGTCTGCAGCCTGCGCGTCAGCGGCCTTGATCCGCCTGATCGCGTCCTTCCAGTCAGGTTTTCCCGTCACTTCATAGATGACAAAGCGAGAACCGGCCATCTTGGGCTTGAGTTTGCCGACAGTCGAGCGATGCGGCTCGCTGCTGGAGTAGGCAGCGATCCGGTCCTCGTCGGACCAGCTCGACAACGTCCAAAACCGTCCCTTGAACGGTTCGGCCTTCAGCGAGGCTCCGGCCACCCCCGGCGCGCGCAGCACCTGCACGAAGGCGCCGAGCGCCAAGTACATGAACTGCGGCACCGAACTCAGCGCCGCCAACTGCAGGCGGGAAGCCATCACAGTCACCGGAGCGCCGGTGGTCTTCTGCCGCGTAATCCACGGGATCGTGATCATGGTCTGGTCATCCGTTCAGTGGGGGATTTCAGGCGAGTCTGGCTGACCTTGGACTTCACGTGGCTGAGGGTGGGCAGGAAGCCCAGGCGGACCTCCCCGGCGACGCGCAGGGTTCGATCATGATCGGATTCTGGCGTCAACGAGCCGGTCGGTGGTTGAGCCCAGCGCGCCGTACGGGGTTGGGTCAGCGGCCAGCGGCGTGGGCCGGCGCGGGATCAGCAACCCGGCGACCGCTCCGGCGAGCACCACCGCGACGCCGACCCAGACGGCCGGGCGCATGCCGTCGACGAACGTCTGCGGCGAGGCGTAACTACCGGCGCGGCTGAACACCGAGGCCAGCACGGCGATCCCGAGGGCCCCCCCGAGCTCGCGAACCGTGCTGTTCGCACCGGACGCGCGGCCGCGGTCGTTGGCGTGCACCGACTGCAAGATCACCGCGGAAGCGGGCGCAAAGACCAGGCCCATGCCAGTTCCGGCCAGCATCATCGGCACCAGGAGCGAACTGAACGGCGTGGCGGGCTCGGCGATGCTGACTATCCAGGCCAGCCCGAGGGCTTGCAACCCCAGGCCCAGCGCCATCAGTCGCCCGCCACCCACCTTCTCGGTGAAGGCCCCGGCCAGCGGCGCGAACACCATCGGCATCAAAGTCCAGGCCAGGGTGCGGACACCAGCCTGCAGCGGGGTGAGCCCCTGGGCGAATTGCAGGTACTGCGCGAGCAGGAAGATCGAGCCGAAGACACCGAAGTTCATCGCCAGCGACACGACATTCGTGCCGACGAAGGCACGGGACCGGTAGAAGCTCAGCGGCAGCATCGGCACCGGGGTGCGCAACTCCCGGACTATGAACAGCCCTAGCAGCAATGCCGCCGCGGCGAAGGCCGTGAGCACCGCGCCGGAGGTCCAACCGTCCTCATTGCCGTGCACGATGGCCCAGACCAGTGCCACCACGCTGCCGCTGCTGAAGGCCAGTCCGGGTAGGTCCAGCGGTCGCCGGTCACCGAGGCTCTCGCGCAGGGCGTAGGTCACCAACGGTATTGCCAGCAATCCCACCGGAATGTTGACCCAGAAGATCCACCGCCATTGCAGGCCAGCGATCACCACGCCGCCGACCAACGGTCCCATCGCGATGCCAAGGCCGGAGATGCCGCTCCAGATGCCGACAGCGGCCGAACGCATCTTGTCCGGCACAGCCTCGGACAGCAGGGTCAGTGACAGCGGCATGATGATGCCGGCCGCCACACCCTGGATGGCACGAGCCGCGATCAGCTCCGGCAACCCCGACGCCAGCCCGCACCCTGTCGAGGCAAGCGTGAACATCACCAAGCCACCCAGGTAGACCCGCCGCCGGCCGAACCGGTCACCGAGTCCGGCTCCGGCCAGCAGGAAGCCGGCGAAGCCGAGGATGTACGCGTTCACCACCCATTGCAGGTTGGCTGCGCTGGCGGCGTCCCCGCCGAAGTCGGAGCGGATCGAGGTCAGCGCCATGGTGACGACCAGGTTGTCCAGGGACACCATGAATACGGGTACCGCGCACGCGACAATGGCCAAGCCGAGTGGTCGTTTGTTACCTATCATCCTGTTCCTTTCGGTTTGGCCACGAGCGAATGGTCGCACGCGAGTTGCTGGTCGGCTCAATGTGCGCGCCCGGTGCGACACCAACCGCCGGAAACACCGCACGCAAGAACGTGGTGAAGTCAAGAATCCTGATGGGGATCCGACCGGGCGCCAACCGGTCACCGGCTATCGCCAAGCCGACCGCATGCTCGGCTGTGAGCTGATGCCACTCGAACTGCCAGGCCTGTTCGGGAGCCTGTTCGGGGGCCTGCCGGTCCTCGACACCGATCCCGGTCGAACCGAGTCCTCGAACGGTGAAGCCGTCCGGACTTCTGGACAGGCCGGCTCCCAACGCCCGGAGGTAGGCCCCCTTGACCACCCGGTACTGCAGGGTGATGTCGGCCTCTTCCTCTTCCAACGCCTGCAGATGCGCCCGCTCCCGGGGCGCCAGGAACCGCACGACCGCCTCGGCCAACTCCGGCCGGGCGGGCCGGCGCTCGAAGTCGATCCCGCAAAGCCGGTTGCGGGTCGCCAGAAAGCCGATCAACCCGCTGGTGTGGGCGAGGTTGAAGCACAGCTGGTCGGGATTGGGCGCCAACTCCGGCCGGTCATAGGCTCCGACGCCGAACTCCAGGTTCGCCGGCGGCACTCCGGTGTATGCCGCCAGGACGTAGCGCATCAGCATCCGGCCGCCGAGATAGCGGAATCGGCCATCGGGATGGGGCAACCGTTCGTGCTGCGCCCGCTCCGACGCCGACAGGATATCATCCACCTGATAATCCAGGGCCGCCTGGCCGATCGAGGCCTCGTCCAGCAACCACAGGTCCGCCCAGCCGCGTAGCTGCTCGTTCATGCTCACGCTGGGTCTCTCTCCTCGCCTTGGCGCTTTGAGGGCTCCGCTCGCTGCGGTGCAGCCTGCAGCCGCATGGTTCGCAGCGAGAAGGCCTCGCCGCGCTGATGCTGGCCGAGCAGGTGCGCCATGGTGACCTGCTCGGCACGGTCGAGGTCTTCGGCTGAACCAGCGCACGCCTCGTGCGGGTGCAGTTGCTGGCGCAACCGGCGCAGGCACCACACCGCGACCTCAATCGGCGGTAGCTCCACCTCGTCGCCGGCGTGCGCCCACAGGCCGGCCACGCAGGCGGCCGCGTGAATCAGGCAATACCGTCGGGCAAGCTCGAACACCTCTGGCCGCTGCCCGTGACTCTTCGGGTGCTGGGCCTTGAGCCCGTCCAGTTCGGAGCGGATCTTATCCTGTTCGACGAGCCATTCACCCGCCAGCGAGGCCGCCAGGGCGAACTGCCTTCTGCTCGGCTCATCAGCGCTGGCCGCCAGCCGGTCCAGAGCCTGCACATGGGCTGGCAGCGATCGGCTGGCGTGGTTGCGGCCGTGCCTGCTGGCCAGCGACAGACGCCACGGCTCGTAGCCGGGCAGCGGCCGGCTCAGGTCGAACAGGTTGGCCACTTCGGCCGGTTCCGGCTCGGCGCCAGGGCTCAGCAGGCTACCGAGCTGGCTGGCGATGTTCTTCAGGTTCACCACCGTGTTGCCATCGGCGAAGTCGGCCACCGGCACATCGCGCAGCGCTTTCTGGAACAGCCCGTAACGCGGGTGCTCACGCAGGTAGTGGCGGGCGCCGAGGACCACAGCGAGCCGGCTGAGGCTGCCCTGCAGCAGGGTCGGCACGAAATACTTGCTGACCGCTGAGAAAACGCTGCTCTGCCCAGGACAGACCTGCAGCGAACGAGCGCTGGTCATGGCGACGGCCTCCCCCACCAGCAGTTCGACGTAGGAGTCGGCCAGCTGGCGTCGGGTGTAGGCGATGTCGCTGACCCGCGCGCCGAAGATGTGCCGGTTCACCGCGAAGTCCAGCGTCAAACGCAGCGCGGTGTCGGTGCACCCCAGCACGGTCGAGGTGATCATGCTGCGCGCGACGTGACTTGCTTGCAGCGCGATCTCCAGGCCAGCGCCCTCTCGGCCGATCCGGGCGGATTCGGGAATGAAACACCCGGTCAGCCGCACGCCGCTCAAGTCGAGGCCGCGTAGCCCGTGCAACCGCTCGCCTGGCAGCGTCTGCACCATCGCGGCGGGCACGCTGCGCTTGTCCAGAACCAGCAGGCTGAATCCTGCCGGGCCACCGGCGGGCCGGGTCCGGGCGTGCAGGACGATGAAGTCGGCCAAGGTGACGTTGCCGATCAGCCACTTCTCCCCGGACACCAGGTAGCCGCCCTCGACAGGCTCGGCCGTGAACTCGTTGTTCAACAGGTCGCTGCCATGCTCGCGTTCGGACAAACCCCAGGCCATCTTCGCCCCGCTGGAGATCTGGCTTGCGTAATAACGCCGTTGCCGCTCGGTTCCGGCGATCCAGATCGGCATGTAACTCAGGCTTGAGAGGGACAGCGCAGCTGCCGCCGTGGCGTCGCGACGGGCGACCTGCCGCATCAGGTGCAGGCTGTTCTCGATGTCGACAGCGCGGCCACCCCACTGGGCCGGGATCGCGTACTCGTGGACGTTCCAACTGTGCAGGGCCGAGAGCAGCTCGTGCGGATAGGCCTCTCGCTCGTCCAGCTCAAGGATCCGGCGAGCAGTTATCCGGCTGGCCTCATCGAACGGGTCGCCCAGATGGCGCTCGAGACCCTCCACCAGGTTCACCAGTTCGGTGGCGGGGTTCATCGGGCACCGCGAGACTGTGTCAGCGGGATCGCAACCATCGAGAACAGCATCGCGCGCTCGTCGAGTTCGCTAAGCAGGTCGACGGCGGGTTCGAGGTCCTCCGGCCGGGGCCGGTCGGTGACCAACACCGCGAGCGCGGGTGTCAACCACCGCAGCGAGCCAGGAGGCTGGCCCCAGACTGACTGCTCACGGTTGCTCCACCACAGCAGCAGGCAGCAGGCAGCAGCGTACAGCGCCGCGAACTCGGCCGCGCTGTCCATCGCCTGCACGCCGCCGTCGCGGGCCGGGTTGCCGGACTCGGCCCGGACCTGCCGCAGCAGCCCGTCAAGCTGTTGGCGGGTTTGCTGGACCAGGACCAGCGTCGGGCCAGCCAGCGGGTCTGAGGAGCGCAGCAGCAGCTCAATCATGGGCTGAGCCAGCAGGTGGAAAGCGCTGACCGCGTCGTCGTCCCGGGTAGCCAGGTCCAGCCGGGTGGGTTGGTACTCATCGAGCTCGGCTCCGAGGGTGAACACCCGTGCTGCGCGGTCCAGAACCTCCTGGTCCTTGCCGCCGGGCGCGGCCGCTGCCTTGGCGATGCCGGGCAGCTGGCCGGCGAGCAGCCGCAACGTCGCGGCCGGGCTGGTGTCGATATAGCGCACCGTGTCGACATCGCGGCGCAGCTTGGCCAGCAAGCCGTATGGCTCACCGGCGAGCACCGACCGCGAGGCCTGCAGATCGGCGCAGGCATCGACGATCCGGGCGCCGGCCTCGGTGGCCACCCGCTTGACCACCGCAGAGGGCAACGCGAATGCGTCGGGTCGCACGTGCACCAACCGGGCGGCGCTGATCGCGACCGCGTCCATCGCGATCAACCAGCCCGCCGCCACGCCGAGGTCGCGCCGAGCCGGCGCCCAGTTCAGGCAGAGCGAACCGCCGACCGAGTGAGTGGCCAGGAACCGCAGCGTGTCGCGTATGGCGACATCGGCGCAGCCCAGCGAGGCGGCGGCGCTGAGCAGCCGCACGATCTGCATGCTCTTCATCGCCGCTTCCAGGCCCTGTCCGACGGTTCCCACCAGATCCTGCGCGGCCACCGGCTGCGCGTCGAAGCGCAGCGTGTCCAGGCCCACCCCGGTGAGCCCGGCGCTGTGCTGGCTTGCGGTCACCGTGCCGGGGACAACCGAGGTGCTCTCGATCAGCACGGAGCTGAAGGCGGCAGGACCCCTAGCCGCCGTGCGAGCCAGCACGTAGAGCAGCTCGCTGGTCGATCCCTGGCCCACCAGCCACTTCGTCGCGTCCAGCTGCCAGGCCGCCGCGACCGGCGTCAGAGTTCCAGCCAGCGCCAGCAGATCACTGCCGCTGTCAGGCTCGGACAGCGCGAAGGCGATGCTGCCGCCGGCCTTCAGCACCGCAACGGCTCGGCGCTGCTGCTCGGTGGAGCCGTGCAGCAGCAGGCATGTCATCGCGGTGACGCTGAACATGGTCGAGGGCATCACCGACGCGTCGCGTCTGGCGAACAGCCGCACCCTGGCCAGGGTCTGCTCGAAAGTCACCAGGCTGCCGCCCAGCTCGGCTGGGATGTAGGACAGCTGCAGCCCCACCGAGCGGGCCGCGTTCGCGATCGCCGTACCTGTGGCGCCAGAACTGTCCCGCCGCACCGCGGCCGCGAAACCAGTCGGGTTGGCCGGATCGTCGGAGTTCCCGAGCACCGCTTCGAGGGCGGCCGCAGCCGGGTAGGCCGGGCCGGTGAGCGAAGCCGCGATGGCGGCGGTCATGCCGTCTGGGCAAGATCGGCGGGGCGGAAGTCGCGCACCGCGCTCGGCAGCCGCAGTCCGGCCAGCCGCAACTGCTCGACCCGGGCCAGGTACGCGGCGCCGTGCATCAACTGCCGCGCCACGTCGGCGACGTGACGGCGCTCAGGGGCTTGGAGGTAGCTGCCGCGAGCCCAGTCATTGAAGGCGCCCATCGCCGGGCCGCACCAGATCTGGTAGTCCAGGCTGCGGTCGGACTCGCCCACGTTCGACCACCGGGACGACATCCCCAGATACCACCGGAAGATCAGCGCCATTTGCCGTTTGGAGTCACTCTCGGCCCGCTCCAGCTGAGCCGGGTCACGGCGGGAGAAGTACTCCTGGCAGGATGCCCACACCTCATCCAAGTCGGCGCGGAAGATCTGGGACTCCAGCTTGGCGCGCTCATCGGCCGGAATCGCGCTGATGCCGGCGTACTCGCGGTAAACGGCGTAAAGCCGCCTGGCACGCATCGGAAACAGGGTGCCCTTGCGCAGCACCTGCAAGTTGACGCCCATCTCGAACATGTCGGCGGCCGGGGCCATCTCGCAATCCGTCACGCTGGCCTCGGCGAGCAGCGCCCGGGTGATGTCGGAGGTGCCGGACTCCCGGCATGCCTGATTCACCGAGCCGGTGACCACGTAGGCCGCCCCCATCGCGAAAGCGGCCAGCGTCGACTCCGGAGTTCCGATGCCGCCGGCCGCGCCGATCCGTACCGAGGTGCGGTAGCCGTACTGGGCCACCAGGGAGTCCCGCAGCCGCAGCATGCTCGGCAGCAGGGCCGGCATCGGGCGTCGATCGGTGTGACCACCCGAGTCCGCTTCGACGGTGATGTCGTCGGCTACCGGTACCTGGCGTGAGAGTTCGGCCTGCTCGGCGGTGATCAGGCCCTCGGCAAGCAGGGCTTCGACGATCCGGGCCGGGGCCGGGCTGAGGAACTTGGTGGCGGTCTCGGCCCGGGAGACCTTCGCGATCACCCGGTTGGCTGACTGAACGTTGCCGTCCTGGTCTCGAAACAGTCCAGCCAGCCGGTACCGGACGATGTGCGGGGTCAGATCCATGAACGCCGACGCCTCCACGCACCGCACACCACGAGCCAGGTACAGCTCGACGGCACTACGTTCCAGCAGTTCCTCCGATGGCGAGTGAATCAGGTTGCAGGCGAACGGATGGCCCGGGATCTCGCGTTCGAAGCGGTCCAGTGCCGCTGAGATCCGGTCCGGAAGCAGGCCTGCGGCGCCGAACGAAGCCAGGAAGCCGGCCCGGGCCAGTGCGATCACCAGATCCTCGCCGGCGATGCCGTTGGCCATCGCCCCAGCCATGTAGGGCCACCGAACACCGTGTGCGGCAAGGAAGTCCGGGTCCCCCAGAGTGGCAGGATCCAGCGCGGCCACTGCTGTCAACACCTCGGCATCGCCGTCTGGAGCGTCGTTGCTCAGCGTGACTCCGTCGGCGGTGCGCAGCACGAAGACCGGGCGGTCCAGCCGGCGCAACGTGGTGACCAGGGCGGTGAGACCAGGCTGGCCCACCGCTGCGCGAGCCGGCTGACCCGGGATCAGCGGCGAACCGGCAATGGCCTCGGCGGCTGAGCTCGGGGCGTGCGACATCGTGGTCACAGGAACTCTCCTTGAGTGCTGTCGGGGGTCATGCTGGAGTCGAGGCCGAAGGCGACCGAACGCGGGCAGACCTCGATGGCGATGTCGATGAGCTCGTAGATGCGCAGGCCTGGCTTGAAGAGGCTGGCGTCGCCGATGATCACCAACCGGTCGGCCTCGCGGATCATCTGCTTGATCGAGACCTCGAAGTACAGCTCTCGGTCGGTGCGCAGGATCTGGCCGCGATAACGCCAGCTCATCTGAATGCCCTTGGCCAGGGCGAACACCGCGTTCGGGATGTCGGCAGCCAGGTCGTTCTCGATGACGTAGAGCTGCATCGCCTGCAGGATCGCCTCGACGCCCAACGAGCCGGGCATCACCGGATCCTCATGGAAGTGACAGGAGAAGTACCAGTCATCGGCATTCACTCGGCGCTTGCCGTGCACGTATCCGGCGCCGAAGACGCCACCGCCGGTCACGATGTCCACGCTGTCCAGCAACCGGAGCTGGCCGTCTGGCAGGTGCAGGCTCCCGCCGCTGGTGTCGAGGTAGTAGGTCGGGTCATCAGCCAGTTCGATGTGGCACACCGCGTCACCGGATTGCGGGTTGAGGGCCAACCAGGTCGGCTTGTCGAGGCCGTTGTCCATGCCCAGCTGGTTAGCCAGGCCCTCTTCGGTGAAGTAGCCGAACAACGACTGCCCGACATAGAACACCGAGCCGTCGCAGGACAACTCGTACTCGAAGTTCTGCAGCACCGTGCCGCCGAAGGCGGTGCTGGACAGCATCCGGGAACTGTGCCTGATGGTCTTGCCGCGTAGGTCGACGTGCCGAGTCCAGGTCGCCTTTCCGTCCAGGTTGCGGATTCCGAACTCGAGCTCCGGTTCGGCCAGCGTGGCGCCGAGGTAATAACCGAGCAGGATGGCTGCCTGCAGTGAGGTCTCCATCAACAGGCAGTTGGGCGCCAGCCTGGCGGCGTTGTCCTGGTAATACCAGGCAAGCGCCGGCGAGTCGTATTCGGTGACCATCGTCGCGCCCGGCTTGAGAATTCCGCGAGTGCCGGTCAGCGCCATGATCCGGTCGACGAACTGGAAGTCGCCGTTGGGGATGAAGGGCGCGTGCCGGTCGCCGTAGATCTCGAATTCCGGGCCCATCGCCGTGGCCAGGTTGCCCTTTGCCGCGTGCGCCAGGTGCATCTCGTTGATGATCGCCTGCTCACCAGCCAGGTTACGGCGTCCGAAGTCAGCCGCTATGCCGCCGAGTTCGGGACGGTAGGGGGTGCCGGGCTTCTCCCGGACCTGCACGCCGAAGTTCTGCATGCTGATGATGGCTCGGTCACCGTCGAAGACCGTGATGTCGGCGATCACTGTCGGCCGCGGCAGCAAGGTCAGTTCGATGATGTCCACCTCATAGCGGATGGCCGCGGTAGCCGGAGTGACCTGGCCACGCACCCGGACCTTGGTCTCCAGGCCCGGCACGGTCTGGAATCGGGCGTCCGGCAGGCACATCTGCAGCCCGAGACTCAGGGCGTAGGCCTGCAGGATCTGCACCCCGCCCTCGGCCACCAGTGAACCCGGCATCACCGGGTCACCGGTGAAGTGGCAGCGGAAGTACCAGCCGTCGGGATCCAGCTGCTTGATCGCCGACAGGTGCCCGATCCGCCGTGGGCCGCCTAGCGGGTTGATCAGGGTGATCTCATCGATCATCCGCAACTGGGCGTCGGGCAGCCGCAGCGACGGGTTCAGCCCGCGCTGGTCGTAGTGCGGTCCGAACACCGCTGCGATCCGGCCGGCGGCCAGCAGCTCGACCTCGGCACGGCTGACTGCTTGCTTGCCCGTGCGCAGCAGCGGCTTGAACGTGGTCGGCGTCATCTCCGCCTGCCGACGCTTGTCCAGCACGCTGGGCACCACACCCAGGGAGTTGTCGAGCTCGGCGTCGCTGAAGAAGCCGGCGCAGGCGTCCTTCAATTCCAGGATCAGCTTGTCATCGGCGTAGCACAGGTAGCTGAAGAAGAACATCACGGTCTCGCCGGTGTCGACGAAGCGGTTGATCGAGATCTCGTACCGCAACGTCTGGCCCGCCATCGGCAGGTCGCCGTGAAAGGCCAAGGTGCTGTCCAGCAAGCGGTAGACCCGCAAGCCCCGATTTCGGAAGTCGATTCCGAGATAACTGATCAGCAGCAGGTCACACTGGCCCGCTTCGATGCTGACCGCCGCCGGCACCATGGCGTCGAGGTTGAACCAGGCGTCGAGCGGCACGTCGAACTCCGTGGTGATCTTCGACGGCGTGAACTGCCCGGTGGTGGCCTGTAGGTCGGTGACCCGGGTGACGAACAGGTAGGGCGGCTCAGGCAACCGGACCCGTCGGCTCATCGCATCCACCTCGGCGAAGTCGGCGCCGAACACGGCCGCAATGCTGCCGGTGGCGAACTCGAGCAGGTCTGCCTCGTCCCAGATCACCCCGGCTGGCTTGGGGCCGGTGGCCGCCCGGGTCGCGACCTCGCCGGCCGGCGGCTGTGACATCGACCGATCGCGGGTGAGCGCCGCGACCAGTCGCGGGCCGGCCGGCGCGCCCCGAAAGTCGATCATCGACGGTGACAGCGATTGCAACGGCCTGGTCACCAGCGCGCCGACCGGCGCCTGCTGGAGGGCGGAGCCCACGGCAGCGCCGCGGTCAGCCGGGCTTGACAGCCTGGGAACCGGGCGAATGGGTGAGTTCGACATGGTGGGCCTGACCTTCAGAAGCAGGGATGGAGCGGAGCTGGAACCGACGGCGGTCACCGACTGGAGCGCAGGTGCGGCCACTGGCTCAAGCGCAGGCGCAGGCAGCGCTGCGGGGCTCGTCGGTGTCAGACGTCGGACGGCGGTTTTCATCTTCTCGTACCCGGACTCGCCACCGAGTTCGATGGAGCGGGCCAGGCTGCGACTGCCCGCGGGAGCCGCTTCGCCGAGCAACGCGGTCAGGTCCACCGCGAGGCCGTGGCTCAGCAACCGGGCGACCACCGAGGCCACGCCTGCGCCCGGGCGCTGACCGCGACGGTCGAGGCTGACCGCGACGTGCGGACGAAGCTTGAGGCTCTCGCCGATCCACCGGGTGCAGGTGGCAGCCGGGCCGACCTCCACGAAGTAGCGGTAGCCCTTGTCGTAGGCGGCCTCGACCAGCCGCGGGAAGTCGATGCAGCTGCGCAGGGTGTCAGCGATGTTGTCAGCCAGCAGGTCGCTGTCAAGCCGGTCCACGGTGCTGTAGGCGCCCGCGGTGAAGAGCGCGACGCTGCCCGCGTCAGAGGTCGGGTAACGGTTGAGATCGGCGAGCTCGGCCAGCTCGGAATCCACGACCGGGCAGTGCATGACGTGCTCTGCCGGCGGGCGGGCAGTGGGGCACCCCAGCACCTCGACGAGTTCGCGCAGCTGATCGGGGCTTCCTGCCACCACTACCTCATGGGCGGTGTTGACGTGCGTGAGCCACAGCCGGTCATAGCCGGCGAGCCGCTGCCGGACCTGCGTGGCGTCGCAGAGCAGCACCATGCTCGCCCACACCGCCGCGTCCGGCGTCGTGTCCGGCAGCCGCCATGCCTGGCGCACCGTGTCGCGCGCTCCGCACAGGCGGTCGATGAAGACCGGTGTCTCAGACAGCCGGCGCTCGCTGCGCGAGGACCGCTGCCAGGCGTTGAGGGCGAAGAGCATGCTGGATTCACCCAGGCTGTACCCGAGCGCGCCTTGCACCTGCAGTCGGAGATGGTTGCGCAGCACATCGGTTCCGGCGATGGCGAAGCTGGTCCCGATGGCGAGCATCGAGGGAATGTCGGCGAGCATCGACTGCTCCCGGCCCATCAGCTCGCGACTGCTCAGAGGGGTGCGCGAGCGCGGCCACAGCACGTCCTGGCGGAACGTCCTGGCGGGCTCGGTCGCGGCCGCCTCGACGTCGTGGACGAGTCCTGGAAAGAGCCGGAACAAGTCCACTCCCAGCCCGAGGTAGGCGGTGAACGCGCCGGGGTAGACCAGGGCGAGCTTGCCGGCCGCTCCGATCGGGTCCAGGCTCAGGTACGTGCCCGCCGGGGTGCTCCACTCTCGCGCAGCTTCAGAGCTGCCGGCCAGCAAGCTCGGAATGGCCTCGGTCAGCCGGTTGATCTCACGGCGCAGGGCTGTGGCATCGGCGCCGACGATGACCGCCCGTAGGCCGGTGACCGGCACCGCGACCGCGGCGGCACGGCACAGCAGGAGCGGGTCAGCGCCCTCATCGAGCCGGCTCAACTGCTCCTGCAGCCGGAGCAGCAATGTCTGGCCATCAGGAGCCGGCACGGCAAGGAGCAACGGCCCACCGAGCTGCCAAGCGACCGGCTGGCGTAGGCCGGCCGTAGCACGCGCCGACAGCAGTATGTGAGCCGCCGTGCCGGTGTCGCCCAGGACGCTGACCGCCACTGCCCGTGGGCGCTTCAGGTCGCGCCGCAGCCACGGGCGGCTGCGCTCAGGGGTGTAGAAGGCCGACCCTGCCGGCCCGATCAGCGGGCCGCCCCTACTCGGAACGCCGGGAATGTAACCGTGGTGGAGGGCAAGCGCAGCGGTCACCACGCTGGCCAGGGCCCCCGCGTGGCCGACGTCGCCTACCGTCCTGGACGAGGCGCCGAGGGCCACCTGCGCCACCGGTTCGCCGCAATCGGAGTACACCCTTGCCAAACCTTCGAGTTCTGCTTCATCTCGCAATGCGTGGCCAGGTGTGTGAGTCTGGACCAGCTCGATGTCCGGGACCTCCAGGCCGCAGCCGTCGAAGGCCCGGCGTGCTGCCTCGGCCACGGCGTCCGGCGAGGCGGCGAACGGCTTGCCGCCGAGCGCGGCGCCGGCCGGATAGCTCAGCGCCACAGCCTCGAGATCGGCGTAACGGCGATCGTCCTCGGCCAGGTCGGCAGTGCGGCGCAGCACCAGCGCCGCAGCGCCGTCACCGGGTTGCCAGTGCGCGCTCAACCCGCCGGCGGCCATCGCCGCGTGCACCGTCTCCAACCCGGCCGCCAGGTCGACCGCGCCTACCAGCACCGCTTCGACGCTGAGGTCAGCCAGCAGCTTGACGGCCAGCTCGAGGGCTTGCGCACCGCCAGCCGTGTCACCGGACACTGTGAACGAGGGACCGGTGAAGTTCCACCGGGCACTGATCCGGCTGGCGACGATGTTGCCGATGTAACTCAGCACCTCGTTGGGGCTGATCGGTTGGTGCACGCTGGCTCTGGCCGCCGCGTGCAACTCGGCCCTGTCATAGCCGGGATCGCTGTCTGCGACTGCGCGATCGATCGCCTGATGGATGTCCAGCCGGGCACGATGGGCGTGGGTGCGCGGGTCCATCTCCATCGCGATCAGCACGGCGATCCGCCGTTCGGCCTTGCCACCGCGGCCGATACCGGATTCAACCGGCGCCAGTCCCGAGTCGATGAGTGCCTCCTCGGCCACCCGCAGCATCAGCAGGTGCTGGGGATTGAACTGGGCAAGCTCATTAGGCGGTATCTGGTAACGGATCGCGTCGATGTCGATCCGCTCCACGTAGGCCCCGGCCGGCGCGCTCGACTCAAGCTGGTCGGTCAATCCGAACCAGCGTTGAGCCGGTAGCGGCCGGCTGTCAGAGACTGTGTCGTACAAGGCACGCTCAACCGATTCCAGGGTGCTCAAGCCGCCGAAGTGCGCGCCCATGCCGACGATCGACACGGCCGGCGAGCTGGTCGGCTCATACGTCTGCGCATCGGTTGCGTCCACCTCCGGGCAGGCACTGAGCAGGACATGGGCGTTGGTGCCGCCGAATCCGAACGCTGACACCGCTGCGCGTCGGACGCCGCCGCGGTCGGGCCAGAACATGCCCTGGCGGACGATCTGGGCAGCGCCCACCGTGCCGTTCGGACTGGCCAGCGCATCGAGCACCCCGATGGTCGGCGGGATGTAACCGTGACGCATCGCCAGCACGGCCTTGAGCAGGCTGGTGAGTCCGGCGACGGTGAGCAGGTGCCCGACGTTGCCCTTGACCGAACCGAGCAACGGCGGCTGGCTGTTGCCCGCGTGAAGCTCGGCAAGGGCGGTCAACTCGGTCTGGTCGCCCAATGCCGTTCCGGTGGCATGGCATTCGATGTAGTCGATGTCTGCCGGACGCAATCCGGCGGCGGCGTAGGCGGCGGCGTAGGCGCGTTGCTGGCCAGCCGGATTGGGCGCCAGCAGGTGCCGCCCCGAGCCGTCGGCAGACAGCCCGATGCCGTCGATCACGGCGTAGATCTGGTCACCGTCGCGCACCGCGTCAGTCAGCCGCTTGATCGCCATCAATCCAGCGCCCTGCCCGGTGGTGATGCCGGTCGAGGTGCTCTCGAACGGTTGGCTGACACCGTTGGAGGGATAGGCGCGCAGATCGGAGAATGCCAGGTGGATCAGCGCGGAATCCGGGGCGCAGACGCCCCCGGCGAGCATGACGTCGGCTTGCCCGGTGCTGAGGTAGGAGCACGACAGCTGCAAGGCGTACAGCGCCGAGGCGCAGGCCGCATCCAGCGCCAACTGTGGACCACCGAGCCCGAGTGCTTGAGCGGCGAACCGGATCGGCAAACCGCTGACGCCCAGATCCTGGCGGCGCGCGGTCACCGGCTCAGCCGCTGGCTGGATGGCGACTCCGGCCGCGGCCATGCCTGCCAGCACGCCGGCGTGCAGCCGGGGCACCGTGATCGCGCTGGAGGTCGCTGTCGGAAAGGAGTAGTTACCCATCACCAGCCCGGTGCGGGCCAGCGCCGAGGTGTCCATCGCTGCGTCCGCGATGGCCTGCCGGACTACGTAGAGCGTCCACAGATACACCCGGTCGAGCTCGGCCAGCATGCTGGAGGGCAACATCAGCCCGTCGAGGTCGAGGCCCGACGGGTCGTCGCGGACCCAACCACCGGAGGTCCAGGTGATTCGGTGATCCTCATCCACCGAGCGGGCATCCACGTGGTCGAGCACGTCCTGGCCAGCCGGTCCGCGGCTGTCTACTTCCCCGATCAAGTTGGCCCAGAACTGCGCCGGAGTGCTTGCCCCGGGGAACAGGCATGACAGTCCGACGACGGCGAATCGATTCGTCATCTCATGCTCCGTTCGATCTGCTGCTGGCGGTGGTCAGGAAGCGGTGCGGATCGCACGGGTTCAGGCGACCGGAACACCGGCGATGGTCGGCATTCCTGGGCCGGGAACCGGCGCGTTGTCGAATGCCGCGGCCAGGTTGGGACTGATGACCAGCACGACATCACGCAGCTGAGCCAGAAGTGCCCCGTCGGCCGCGTAGGCCTCGACCTGACACCGCGCGCCGCTGCTGGTGACCCGCCCGGTGACCACCAACCTGAAGTCGGCATCGCAAGGCAGCTTCCGGAGCAGGGTGATCTCACCCAGCGCGGTCGGCAGGCTCGGCTGGCCTGCCTCGCCCCGCAGCCACATCAGGCAGGCCTGCAGCGCCAGATCGGTGAGGTCAGCGCTGTAGCGGGCGGCCGACCAGGCCAGGTCACCGTCGCCGGCGCTGGCCAGGCGGCACACCAGGTTCAGGGTGCCACTCGGGCTGGGCAGCTGCCCCCGCAAACCCTGCAGCGCCCGGCCATGGAACAGGGTGCCGTCGGAATACACGCTGAGATCTCGGACGGGTTCGGAGCCGCCCAGTGGCGAGCTGGCCGGACCGGTCAGCGGGTCGGCGCCGGTGCTGATTGAAGCGACGCTGTAACGCGGGCGCCGTCCAGCATCAGCGTCGGCGATATGCGCCCGGAACGTGTCGGAACCAGTGGGAGTGAGCACGACCTGCAGGGCATCGGGAACCGAGGCGTCGAACACGACACCGTTGAGCAACCGGACCTCCTGCGCCGAGACCGCGACGGCGCCGGTGACCTGCTCGACCGCGTTGAGGGCAAGCCCGAGGGCGTAGGTCAATGGCAACACCGGCACCCCGCCGAGTTGGTGAGCCCGCAGCGCGGGAGTAGCGCCTAGTCCGGCCAGCGTCCGGCGCACCGAAAGCTCGACGCCGGGCAGGTTGACAGCCGGTTCGGACAGCGCCGTCACCGGACCGAACATCACGACATGGTCGGCGGCGCGGCCGGCGGTGAATTCGTCGGCGAGCATCGCTGCCCCCACCGGCACCGGCACCAGCGTGATGCCGCGCTCACCGAACATGGCGGCGAGTTCCGGTGAGACCATCCCGCCGTCCCAGGCTCCCCAGTTGATCGAGGTGACGTGGGCACGCCGGAGACCGCAACGGGCGAGCTTGTTCAGCGCTTCATTGGCCATCGCATAATCTGCCTGGCCGTAGTTGCCGAACAGCCCGGCCACTGAGGAGAACAGCATCACGCGGGCCAGGTTGGGGCCGTCCACCACAGCCAGGACGTTGCGCAGCCCGGTGATCTTGGCCGCCAGCACCTGAGCCGTGTCGGCGGCCGTCTTCCTGACGATCACCTGGTCAGCCAGCAGGCCGGCGCCGTGCACGACTGCGGTGATGCAGCCGCGATAGCTTGCAAGCGCCGCGTCCAGCGCTAGGCCATCGGTGACATCAGCAGCTACGTAGTCGACCTCGGCGCCGGCTGCGCGAGCCGCAGCGAGCGTCTGGCGCACCTCTCGGCCACTGAGGACCGTGGCGACCAGCTTCTCCACGTCGCGCGGCTTGGGCTGAATGCCCTGTGACCTCAGGTCCGACACGGCGGCAGTCCGCAATTGGGCGGCGCCGCTCGTGCCGGCAGCCCAGCTCGGCTCGTCCTGCAAGACCGTGCGCCCGAGCAGGACCAGCTTCGGCCGGAATCGACGGGCCAGTTCGATAGCGCACGCGGCTGTCACACCGCGACCGCCGCCGGTGACCAGTACGGTGTCTGTCTCGTTCAGCGCGGGCACGGTTGAGGCGCCGACCTGTGCCTGGGCAAAGGGCAACAGCTCCCAACTCCAGCGGCCGTCGTGGTCGACGCCGACCTCGCGGACAAGGGTCGCCGGATCGTGGATCTCGGCAACGACCGCAGCTGCGACCTCGCCGGGCCCCAGCGACGGAACCAGGTCGATGCTGCGGCAACTGATCGACGGGGCCTCGATGGCCAACGTTTTGATGAGGCCGGTCAACCCGCCCAGTACGGCGTCCGGTTCGCTCACCGCCCCGCGGTGGCCCAGCGCACCGTCTAGAGCGGTGACGGTGAGAAAGGCGCCACGCCCATGCCGTGCCGCAGCCTGCTCCAGAGCCGGTTGGGTGATCTTAGCTGCCAGCAGGCCGGTCACCAGCCTTTGCTGAGCGTCGTCCCAGCTGAGCGCCGGTGCGGTGGCGAGATAGACACATAGGTCGATGCCGTCCTCCGCGGCGAGAATCTCGGCGATCGGTGCGGCCAGAGCTTGCTCACTCCAGTCCGGCACCAGCAGGGCTCCGGTGACCGGCTCAGCTCCCGGCAGGGTCAGCAGGTAGACCGAGAATCCCTCCTGCTGCAGGCCGTAGGTCACCGCACGGCCTCGGTCGCCGTCATCAATCACCACGGCGATCTTGTGCTCGCCGGGCCAGTTCAGGAAGTCGGCGCTCGGAAGGCGGCGCAGCGCGACCGAATGCCGGCCGATGCCGTGGGCAGCCACCGCAGTGTCAGTATGGGCACCAGCGTGGTCTTCGGTGTTCAGGTGCTCGCAAACAGCGATCGCGGCATCGGCGGGGGCCGGGGCTGGTGCGGTGTCGCCCGCGAGCAGGGTGACGATGTCGGCCAGGGTGGCGATGTCGGCCAGATGCTGCGGCCCCAGAGCCGGCGCCTGCGGAAACGCATCGCGCAGGTTACCCAGAATCTCGACCCGCTTGATCGAGTCG
>DASWNX010000024.1 GCA_036399055.1 Jatrophihabitans sp. | reverse complement strand
CGAGGCGCTCAAGCGAATGGTGGCTGCCGCCGAGAACGGTGAGAACACCGTGCCGGCGATGCTGGACGCGGTCCGCGCCGAGGCGACCCTGGGCGAGATCTGCAACGCGTTCAAGCCGCTGTGGGGCGAGCACCGCGAGCCTGCCCGCTTCTGACCGGCCCTGCTCTGATCGACTTCCTCGCGCCTCGGCGTGCTGGTCAGCCAGGCCGCTGACCAGCCGCTGAGGCCCGACTGGAAAAATGGCTGTCATGCGTCCTGGTTCCCGTCCCGCCCGTTCCAAGTCCGCCGCGCCCGCCCCGTCGCCCGCCGCCGTCGCGGCGATGTCCGGGGCGGTCGACCTGGCCGCCGTGAAGGCGCGTTCGGAGGCAGCGGCCCGGGCCGCGAGCGCTCCACCTCCGGCCGGCGGGCAGTACGTCGTAGAGGCAACCGAGGCGAATTTCCAGGCCGAGGTGCTGGACCGCTCGTTCCAGGTGCCGGTGTTGCTGGACCTGTGGGCGGAGTGGAGCGAGCCGAGCAAGCAGCTCTCACCGTTGTTGAAGCGACTGGCTCAGGAATCGGGCGGCAGCTGGTTGCTGGCCACCATCGATGTCGAGGCCAACCAGCGGATCGCGCAGATGCTGCAGGTGCAGAGCCTGCCGACGGTCTTCGCGGTGATCGGCGGTCAGCTGGTGCCGGGCTTTCAGGGCGCGCTGCCCGAGGCTCAGCTGCGCGAGTTCCTGGCGGCGCTGCTGCAGGCGGCCGGCCAGGCGGGCCTGTCCGGCCCGGGCGGCCCGGTTGACGCTCAGGCCGCCGGCGAGGCGCCCGGCCCCGCTGCGCCCCCCGAGCCTCCGGAGGACGAGCGGTTCACCGCCGCCGAGGACGCGCTCGAGGCCGGTGACTTCGACCTGGCCGCGGAGCGCTACCAGGCGATCTTGAATGTCGAGCCGGCCAACACCGACGCGCAACTGGCCCTGCGCCAGGTCGGGTTGCTGCGGCGGCTGTCGGTGCTGCCGCGTGACGCCATCGAGGCGGCGACCGCGGCGCCCGACGACGTGGAGGCCCAGCTCGCCGCCGCCGACACCGAGCTGGCCAACAACCAGGTCGAGGCGGCGTTCAGCCGGCTGGTCTCGCTGGTGCGGCGGCTGCGCGGCGAGGACCGGATGCCGGTGCGTGACCGGCTGGTGGAGTACTTCGAGCTGCTCGGACCGGATGACCCGCGGGTGCCGCCGGCCCGCCGGGAGCTGGCCAACGCCCTGTTCTGAGTCCCTGTCTGCAGCTTCCTCGTCTGCAGTTTCCTGTTCCTCAGCCGCCAGCGTCATGCTCACCGCGCGCCGGAGCGACGGGTGGGCATGACGCTGGCGTCACCGCGCGCCGGAGCGACGGGTGGGCATGACGCTCGTGCCGGCTGCCAGCCGGCTGGGCAACGGATTGGCAACGCCGGCCTGCGTCCGCTGGCCGGTGCCTGGGCCTGGCTGGCAGCATCGAGCTCACCCCACGAGGCGGCAGGAGTGTCCGATGCACCGTCAGCCCATCCGAATTCTGGCTGCGGCCTTGCTCTGTGTGGCCGGAGGCCTGCTCGGTTACAGCCAGCCGGCGGCTGCTGCGCCCGCCCCCCAGATCGTCTACACCTACGAGGTGCGCGGGTTGGCCAACAGCAGCAGCCTGGAGTCCTTCGCGGCCGCGGCGGCGAGCAACTACGCCGACACGCGTGGATGGACTCTCGGCGGCTCGATCGCCTTCCGCAGGGTCGCCTCGGGCGGGAACTTCACGCTCTGGCTGGCCGCCGCCGACCGGGTGCCCGGCTTCGGGCCACCCTGCGACAGCAGCTACTCCTGCAGGGTCGGCCGCAACGTCGTGATCAATGAGACCCGCTGGCTGACCGGCTCGCCGTCCTGGAACGCCACCGGAGCCTCGCTGGCCGGCTACCGGCACATGGTCCTCAACCACGAGACCGGCCACTGGCTCGGCTTCGACCACGGGTTCTGCGGCGGCTCGGGCCAGCTGGCGCCGGTGATGCAGCAGCAGTCCATCTCGATGCAGGGGTGCCGTCCGAACTCCTGGCCGACCACGAGCGAGCGGCAGCGGCTGGCCGCTTCGCGCGGCGTGCCGATCCGCACCGGCAACCCGGTGGGCAGCGTTGACAACGTGGTGCCGGGGCTGGCGTCGGTCTTCATACGTGGCTGGGCGATCGATCCGGACACCTCGGCGCCGGTCCTGGTGAGCGTCCAACTGGGCAGCAGGGTGATCACCGTACGGGCCGACAGCTTGCGCGAGGACGTCGGCCGCACCCATCCCGGATACGGCAGCAACCATGGTTTTCGGTTGACGCTGAATGTGACTCCGGGCCGGCATACCGTGTGCGTGCGTGCGCTCAACGCCGCCGGGGCCGGCGCCACGGTGCTGCTGGGTTGCCGGACGGTGCTGGTCAGCGGCACCCCGATCGGACGACTGGACTCGGTGACGCCGTCCGGGCAGGGCATTGTCGTCACCGGCTGGGCCCTCGACCCGGACACCAGCGGCGGGGCGGTCCCGGTGGCGGTGTACGAGCGGCCAGGGGGCCAGGTCGGCATCTGGGCCAACCAGTCCCGGCCGGACGTGGCCGCGCGCTACCCGCGCTGGGGCGCCGCACACGGCTTCCAGGTGCTGATGCGAGCCAGCCCCGGCTGGCACGAGGTGTGTGCCTACGCCCGCAACATCTACGGCATCGGCAGCACCGGCGCCCTCGGCTGCCGGTCGGTGTTGGTACCCGGCTGATCAGTGCGGTGGAGCCGGTGATCGAGCTGACCCGGGCTGCGAGCAGCTCAAGCTGACCCGGGCTGCGAGCAGCTCAAGCTGACCCGGGCTGCGAGCAGCTCAAGCTGACCTGGGCTGCGAGCAGCTCAAGCTGACCTGGGCTGCGAGCAGCTCAAGCTGACCCGCGGCCAGACCCAAACGTCGGGCCGGGTCGCGGGTCCTCGCCCGGGTCAGTCCTCCAGCGGGCTGCGCTGGCCGCGCGGCACGTGCGGCATGATCGCGTTCGGCGGGATGACGCCGAGCCGGCCGGCCTGGTAGTCGGCCAGGGTCTGCTGCAGCTCGGCGCGGGTGTTCATCACGAACGGGCCGTACTGCGCCATCGGCTCCCGGATCGGCTCGCCGCCCAGCAGGATGACCTCCAACGAGCTGGTCCGGCTGTCCTGGCGGGCGTCGGCGCTGACCGTGATCCGGTCACCGGGTCCGAAGACCGCCAGCTGGCCGGCGTGGATGGGATGGGCCTTCGGCCCGACCGTTCCAGAGCCCGCCATCACGTAGCCCAGGGCGTTGTAGGTAGGCTGCCACGGCAGTGACAGCTGGCCGCCGGGCGCGATCGAGGCGTGCAGCAGCGTGATCGGGGTGTGGGTGGAGCCGGGGCCGGTGTGGCCGTCCACTTCACCGGCGATGACCCGCAGCAGCGAGCCACCGTCGGCACTGGCCAGCAGGGTGATCTGGCCGGCCTCGATCCCCTGGTAGTTCGGCGTCAGGAACTTGTCCTTGGCCGGCAGGTTCACCCACAGCTGGAAGCCGTGGAACAGCCCGCCCTCTTCGACCAGCTTCTCCGGCGGGGTCTCGATGTGCAGCAGGCCGGCGCCGGCGGTCATCCACTGGGTGGAGCCCTCGGTGATCACGCCGCCACCGCCATGGGTGTCCTGGTGGATGAACTGGCCCTCGATCAGGTAGGTCACCGTCTCGAAGCCGCGGTGCGGGTGCCAGTCGGTGCCCTTGGGCTCGCCGGCGGCGTAGTCCACCTCGCCCATGTGGTCCATCATGATGAACGGGTCCAGGTAGCGGTAGTCGATGCCGGCCATCGTCCGGCGTACCGGAAAGCCTTCGCCTTCGGTGCCCGCCGGAGCGGAGGACACCGCGAGCACCGGGCGCTCGACGTCGCCCAGCGCGGCCCCGGTCACCCGGGGCAGAGTCATGGTGTCAGCGGTGACGGCAGCCATATCTTCCAACCTCCTCAAGCTTTTGTTGCATCTGCAACTACACGCTTCAAACCAAGGGCTGGACGGTTCTATTCCAGGTCTGCTTCAGGGCGCGGAGTCAAGGCGCACGCGTCGCGCGCGGGGGCGGG
>DASWNX010000023.1 GCA_036399055.1 Jatrophihabitans sp. | reverse complement strand
GGCTCGCGGTGCTCGCCCCACAGCGGCTTGAACGCGTTGCAGATCTCGCCCAGGGTCGCCTCGGCGCGGACCGCGTCCAGCATCGCCGGCACGGTGTTCTCACCGTTCTCGGCGGCAGCCACCATTCGCTTGAGCGCCTCGTCGACGGCGGCGGAGTCCCGGCCGGCGCGCCGGTTGCGCACCAGCTCGACCTGCTCCAGCTCGACCTCGTGGGAGACCCGCAGGATCTCCAGCGGCTCGCCGTACTCGCCCTGGTGGACGTTGACCCCGACGACCCGCTTGTCGCCCTTCTCCAGCGCGACCTGGTAGCGGAAGGCCGACTCGGCGATCTCACCGGTGAACCAGCCGTCCTCGATGCCGCGCAGCAGGCCGGCGGTCATGGTGCCGTCGCCGCCCATCTCCTTGATGTGCGCGAAGATCTTCTCCGCCTCGGCCTCGATCTTGTCAGTCAGCGCCTCGACGTACCACGAGCCGCCGAGCGGGTCGGCGACGTTGAGGACACCGATCTCCTCGCCGATCACCTGCTGGGTGCGCAGCGCGATCTGGGCGGACTTGTCGGTGGGCAGGGCCAGCACCTCGTCCAGGGCGTTGGTGTGCAGCGAGTTCGTGCCGCCCAACACCGCGGCCAGCGCCTCGATGGCGGTCCGGACGATGTTGTTCTCCGGCTGCTGGGCAGTCAGCGACACCCCGGCGGTCTGGGTGTGGAACCGCAACTGCTGTGCCTTCACGGTCTTGGCGCCGTAGACGTCGCGCAACCAGCGCGCCCAGATCCGCCGTGCTGCCCGGAACTTGGCGATCTCCTCGAAGAAGTCCAGGTGGGCGTCGAAGAAGAACGACAGGCCCGGCGCGAACTGCTCGATGTCCAGGCCGCGGGACAGGCCCAGCTCGACGTAGCCGAAGCCGTCGGCGAGGGTGAACGCCAGCTCCTGCGCCGCCGTGGCTCCGGCCTCGCGGATGTGGTAGCCCGACACCGACAGCGGCTTGTACGCCGGGATGCCCTCGGCGACGTACTCCATCAGGTCGCCGATCAGCTTCAGGTGCGGCTCGGGAGGGTAGATCCACTCCTTCTGCGCGATGTACTCCTTGAAGATGTCGGTCTGCAGGGTGCCGTTGAGCCGGGCGACGTCCACCCCTTGGCGCTCGGCGGCCACCACGTACATGCAGAACACCGGGACTGCCGGCCCCGAGATGGTCATCGAGGTGGTGACCGAGCCCAGGTCGATGCCGTCGAAGAGGACGTCCATGTCGGCGACGGAGTCGATCGCCACGCCGCAGTGCCCGACCTCGCCCAGCGCGCGCGGGTCATCGGAGTCCCGGCCCATCAACGTGGGCATGTCGAAGGCGACCGAGAGCCCGCCGCCGCCGGAGGCCAGGATCATCTTGTAGCGCTCGTTGGTCTGCTGGGCGTTGCCGAAGCCGGCGAACTGCCGGATCGTCCAGGGCTTGCCGCGGAATCCGCTGGCGTGCAGGCCGCGGGTGAACGGGAACTCCCCCGGCCAGCCGATCTGCTCGAAGCGAGGGTCAGAAGTGCCCTCGGGCGGCCCGTAGACCGGCTCGACCTCGACGCCGGACAGGGTGGTGAAATCGCGCTCGGCGATCCGGGACTTCTCGTAGCGCTGCTGCCAGCGGGCGCGGCCCGCCTCGATCTCCTCGGAATCCATTCCCTGATGGTACTAGGACGTCCGACTAAGTGCTAGGACGTCCTAGTAGATAGCGTCACATCGACGGGACGCGCTTTCCTGCCCGTCGCCTGGGCGCTCGGTCGACGGGACGCGCTTTCCTGCCCGTCGCCTGGGCGCTCGGTCGACGGGCGCGCTTTCCTGCCCTGTCGCCTGGGCGCTCGTCGACGGGCTAGCGGACGGCGTCGGTCAGCTCGCTGACCTGCTCGGCGGTCAGCCGCACGTCGGCGCCGCCCATGTTCTCCTCGAGGTGGCTCACCTTGGAGGTGCCTGGAATCGGCAGGGTGACCGGCGACTTGGCCAGCAACCAGGCCAGTGCCACCTGCGACGGCGTGGCCCCGGTCGCCTGAACGACGTGGTCGACCGCGCCGCCGGGCTTGGCCAGGTCACCGGCCGCGATCGGAAACCACGGGATGAAGCCGATGCCGTGGGTCTCGCAGTAGCGCAGCACGCCTTCGGACTTCCGGTTGGTCAGGTTGTAGAGGTTCTGCACGGTCGCGATGTCGGCGACCTTCTGCGCCGCCTGGATCTGCTCGACGCTCACCTCCGACAGCCCGATGGCGCCGACCTTGCCCTCGTCCTGCAGGGCCTTGAGCTCGCCGACCTGATCGGCCAGCGGAACCTCCGGGTCGATCCGGTGCAGCTGGAACAACTCGATCCGCTCGAGCTTGAGCCGGCGCAGCGACAGCTCGGCCTGCTGGCGCAGGTAGGCCGGGCGTCCCACCGGGACCCACTTGTCGGGTCCGGTGCGGGTCAGCCCGGCCTTGGTGGCGACCAGCACCGTGTCGGGGTAAGGGTGCAGCGCCTCAGCGATGATCTCCTCGCTGACCACGGGGCCATAGGAGTCGGCGGTGTCGATGAAGTCGACGCCCAGCTCGACCGCCCGGCGCAGCACCGCGACGCACTCGGCGCGATCGGCCGGCTCTCCCCAGATGCCGGGGCCGGTGACGCGCATCGCCCCGTATCCCAAGCGGCGCACGCTCTTGCCGCCGATCTGGAAGGCGCTGGGCTGGTCGGGTGAGGTCATGTCACTCCTTGCGACGAACGCGGTCCTTTCGATTGAGACTAATGCAGCGCCTCTGAGTTCCTCCGCCGTCGAATGCGCTTGCCGGCATGGTGACAATGATCGGCATGGCCGCCTTCGCATCGACTCTGCCGCCCGCGCTGCGGCCGGGCGACACCGTCGCCGTCGTCTCGCTGTCGGCGGGCGGGGCCGCCGCGCTGCCGCACCGCTACGCCACCGGTAAGCGGCAACTGGCCGAGACGTTCGGGCTTCGGGTCATCGACGCCCCGCATGCCGACCGGGACTCCGACTGGTTGCGCGCCAACCCCCGGGCCCGCGCCGACGACCTGCACTGGGCGCTGGAAAACCCTGACGTGCACGGCATAATCTCGGCCGTCGGCGGTTATGACTCAATCCGGATAGTGCCGTTCCTGGATTTCGACCTGATCGCCGCGCACCCCAAGGTGTTCACCGGCTACTCCGACACCACCATCACCCATCTGGCCTTCGGCAAGGCCGGCGTCGGCTCGTTCTACGGCATGGCGGTGCTCAGCACCGCCGCCGAGAACGGCGGCATCGCCGAATTCAGCGCCGACTCGTTCACCGCGACCGTGATGTCCACAGCGCCGGTCGGCGACCTGGCGGCTGCGCCGGAGTGGACCGAGGAGCTTCTGGACTGGAGCGATCAGCGACTGCAGAGCAGGCGGCGGCGCTGGGTGCCCAACTACGGCTGGCTGTGGCTGCAGGGCGGCGAGCCGGTGCAGGGCCCGCTCATCGGCGGCTGCCTGGAGGTGCTGGCGATGGCGTTGGGCACCGAGATCTGGCCCGAGCTGTCGGCCTTCGAGGGGGCGGTGCTGCACCTGGAGATCTCCAACGAGCGGCCACCGCTGACCCAGGTGGTCGCCTGGCTGCGCAACTTCGCCGCGCTGGGCATTCTGCAGCGGATCTCGGCGCTGCTGTTCTCGCGGCCGGAGGCCCTGCCACTGCGCGACACCCTGGCCCTCTACGAGGCGATCGGCGAGGAGCTGGTGCTGTCCGGCCGACCCGACCTGCCCTTCGTGGCCAATCTCGATTACGGCCACTCTTCCCCGATGGGCGTGCTGCCGCTGGGACGGCAGATGCTGGTCGATCCGCGGCAGCGCCGGCTGAGCATCACCGAGCCGGCGGTGCGCTGAGTGCCGGCGGTGCGCTGAGTGCCGACCGGCGCTGAGCGTCTCCACTCGAGTGCCGGCGGTGCGCTGAGCGTCTCCACTCGACCGGCGCTGAGCGGTTCAGACGGCGAAGTCGCCGGCCTCGATCCGCAGCCGGCGCAGGGCGGCGAACAGTCCCTGCAGGTCCTCGGGCGGGAGTCCCTGCAGTCCGAACTGGTTCTTGTGCAGCTCGCGGGTAGCCGCGTCGGCGACCCGCCGGCCCTCGTCGGTGATGACCGCCAGGGTGCCCCGGCCATCATGCGGATTGGGCTCGCGCCGCACCATGCCCGAGGCCTCCAGCCGGTCGATGAGGTTCGTCACGCTGGTCGCGTGCACCTGCAACCGCTCACCGATCTTGGACAGCGGCAGCGCCCCGGTCGATGAGAAGGTCAGCAGCACCAGCGCCTCGTACCTGGCGAAGGTCAGGCCGAAGGGCCGCAGCGCGGCGTCCAGGCCGGCGATCAGGATCTGCTGGGCCCGCATGATCGAGGTCACCGCTCGCATCGCGGCGTACACCTGCTCGCCGGCTTCGGGGTAGTGCTTGGCCCACGAGTCGCTGGCGCGCTCGACCGGATCGAAGGGCAGCGGTCCGGACATGTCCGACAGCCTAACGACTAGCCCACATTCGCTGCTCAGCCCGACCGGCGCGGGCGGCGCCGAGGACTATCGTGGCGTCCATGACGATCGAACCTCAGGCCGACTTCGACGCCCTCGACCGGTTGGACCTGCTCGACCTCGATGACACCCTGGACAGCGAGGACCGGCTGCTGCGCGACACCGTCCGCCGCTTCGCCACCGAGCAGCTTCGCCCGCACATCGCCGAGTGGTTCGAGGCGGGCGCCCTGCCGGCTCGGGACCTGGCGCTGGAGTTCGGCAAGCTCGGGGTGCTCGGGATGCACCTTGAGGGTTATGACTGCGCCGGCGCGAAGGCCAGCCAGTACGCGCTGGCCTGCACCGAGATCGAGGCGGTCGACTCGGGCCTGCGCTCTCTGGTCAGCGTGCAGGGCTCGCTGGCGATGTATGCCATCCACGCCTATGGCAGCGAGGAGCACAAGCGCGAATGGCTTCCCCGGATGGCGCGCGGTGAGGCGATCGGCTGCTTCGGCCTGACCGAGGCCGACGCCGGCTCGGACCCGTCGTCGATGCGCACCTACGCCCGCCGCGCGGGAGCGGGCGAGGACGCCGACTGGATCCTGCACGGCTCGAAGATGTGGATCACCAACGGCTCGATCTCCGACGTCGCCGTGGTGTGGGCGCGCACCGACGACGGTGTCCGCGGCTTCCTGGTCGAGAAGGGCGCCCCCGGGTTCACCAGCTCCGACGTGCACCACAAGATCTCGCTGCGCGCCTCGATCACCTCCGAGCTGAGCTTCGACGAGGTCCGGCTGCCCGCCAGCGCCCAGCTGCCCGAGGCCCGTGGGCTGCGGGCGCCGCTGGGCTGCCTGACCGAGGCGCGGTTCGGGATCATCAGCGGCGTGGTCGGCGCGGCTCGGGACTCCCTCGCCAGCGCGCTGGACTACGCCAACAGCCGCGTCCAGTTCGGCCGGCCGATCTCGTCCTTCCAGCTGACCCAGCGCAAGCTAGCCGAGCTGGCGGTGACGGTGACCAACATGCAGCTGGTGTCGCGCCGGCTCGGTGAGCTGAAGGACGCCCACCAGCTCCAGCCGCACCAGGTCAGCTTCGGCAAGTTCTCCAACGTGCGCTCTGCCCTGGAGGTCTGCCGGGAGGCGCGCAGCATCCTGGGCGGTTCGGGCATCACCACCGAGTACTCCCCCCTGCGGCACGCGGTGAACCTGGAGACGGTCTACACCTACGAAGGCACCCACGAGGTGCACACCCTGGTGCTGGGCGAGCGGCTCACCGGGTTCTCGGCCTACCGCTGAGGTCGGCTGCCGCCAGGCTCACCGAGCTGGGCTGTGGATAACTCGACGCGCTGACCGGGCGGAATTGCCTAACGTGCTGCGGCATGCGGATGAGGCCCGGGCGGCGTGGTGGCCATGGCGGTTAGCCGGTTCGAGCTGCCCGGTGACGGGTTGTCGGCGGCGCGGCTGTGCCTGGGCCAGCGCATGCCGGCCGGAGACCCGGCGCAGATCCGGGCCGCGGCCCGCCGGACCGGCGCCCAGGCCGCAGACCTGCGCCGAGTGGCTTCGGCGCTGCTGTCCCGGGTGGACACGCCGTTATGGAGCGGCCCGGCGCATCGGGCGTTCGTGGAGCAGATCCACGCCCACGCGCCCTCGATGACAGCCACCGCCGACCGCTATGAGCAGTACGCCAGCGCGTTGCACGCCTACGCCGGCGCCCTGGACGAGACCACGCCCCGGCTGGTCACCGCCCGCAGCCGGCTGCGCCAACGCCACGACGAGCTGGTCCAGCAGCTGGCCCGCTCCCAGCAGGCGCCGGCAGCCTTCGGAGCCGCCGACCAGCAAGGTTGGCCGGCGCCCGACACAGTGGACCTGCTGCTGACCGCCCGAGACTTCAAGGCCGGCTATGACCGGTGGGCCGACGCCCTGGAGCACTGCATCCGGGCACTGTCCCGGGCCGACGAGGCTGACCCGACCCGCGACCGACACGGCCTCGGCGGCCTCGGCGGCTTGGCGCACCAGCTCACCGCGGCGGCCTCCCGGCACCTCAGCCCCTTCGCCCGGGCGATGAGGCACCCGTCACTGCACAACATCTCCGACTGCCTCAGCGCGCTGACCACCGACCTGACCGTGCTCGGCCTGGGTCTGCTGCTCATCTGCCCACCCGCGGCAACCGCCTGCCTGGCCGCCGCGACCTTCCTCGCCCTCACCCAGCTGGCCGTGGACGCGACCCGGCGCGCCCACGGCGAGCAGGTCAGCAACACCGACCTCGGCCTGGGACTAGCCGCCGCGATCCCGATCGGCGGCGCCGCCGTCCGTGGTTTACGAGCTGCTGACAACGTCGTTCACCTCGTTCCTGGCGGCGGACTGATGGCCCACGAGGGACTAGACGGCGGACATACCCTGGCCAAGCACGTCGGCAAGAGCGAGGACTACCTGCGCAACCGGCTAGCCACCGAACCCAACCTCGGCATCGCCTCGACATTTCACAATCGTCAGATTGCTGAGAGTTCCCTGTCTCAGCTTCTCGACGCAAACGCGCGCGGGGTCGAGCGCTGGCTTGTAGATGGTTCAAGAAGCTTGGTCCTAAACGGTCGGATGCCACATCCGGTAGGCGTTGCAATCATAAGAGAGGCTGTTGGTCCCGTCGAAGCTTCGGGAATAAGGTTGGTGCTCAAGCGCAGCGCAACTATGACAACGGGATACCGGATACACACGGCAATGGTGGAGCTATGAAGCGATTGGCAGCGTTAGAGCTCTTTCTGGGTGCCTACCTTCACGAAGATTGGGCCGACGACTACCCGGACCTGTGGCATGCGGTCGACGACTTCACCGATGGTGAACCGCAATCGGCTCCGCACTTTCGTGCCGATGTGGAGCAAGTACTGAGCCAGTGCCAGAGTGAGCAGGAAATCCAGCAGCGCCTTCGCCAACTGGGCATCGTCTATTACCCGCCTGGCGATGGGTGGCAGAGTCACCGTGCCTGGTTGCTCGCCGTAGCGGCACACGTTGACAAGAATTTGCACAAGTCACCGGCCGCCTGAGGCGCCGGACTCCACCCGACACGATCAGCGCGGCGCCTTGCGGGCCCCTCGCAGCACCCGTGCCACCATCGCCGGCTTGAGCAGCACGGCGGGATCGGCGATCAGGTGCTGCACCGAGGTGAACGCCTTGCGCACCTGGGGATCGACCATCGAGGCCTGCTGGACCCGCTTGGCGTAGGCGTTCTTCAGCCCGACGCCGCGCGGGCGATCCCCGCTGGTCTCGGGATAGCTGAAGTCGCCGCCGGTGGCGAACTGCCACGGCGTCGCCACGATCTTGGCGGCCTGCAGGTAGTACTGGATGGACAGCTCCGGGATCGGACCGGCAGCGGCGGGCCCGGGGCGGCTGTCCAGCAGCCTGCCCAGCTCGAGGGCCTGCAGCGCCGCGCAGGTCATGCCCTGGCCGTAGATCGGATTGAAGCTGCACAGCGCGTCGCCGAGCGCCAGGTACCCGCCGGGCACCTCGGACAGCTCCTCGAAGTGGCGTCGCCGGCTGCTCGGGTACTGCACCACCGACAGCTCCGTCACGGGCTCGCACCGCTCGATCAGCCGCGCGATGCCCGGATGCGGCAAGGCCCGGGCATGCTGCTCGAAGGCGGGCAGGTCGCGGGGGAAGTCGTCGTGCCAGCCGCCGAGGGAGATCAGCCAGCGGTCGCCCTCCACCGGCAGGGCCAGCCCGGCGCGCCTGTCCTCGGGCGGGCTCGGCAGCGAGAAGACCGCCGAGCCCTCGGCCAGGTCTCCCGGTGAGCGGCGGTAGAACCGGGTCGCGTATCCGACGCCGACCTTGACCTCGCTGACCCGCGGAGCCGGAAAGCCCAGGGCGCCCAGCCAGTGGTTGGACCGGGCGCCGCGGCCGGTGCAATCGAGGATCAGGTCGGTTCCGATCACCTCGCCGTCGTCCAGCCGCGCTCCGGTGACCTGGCCCTCGGCGCCCTGCAGGGCCGTCACCGACACCCCGTCGCGAATCCTCACCCCGGGCAGCGCCGCCACCCGGCGGCGGATCGCCAGCTCCAGCAACGGCCGGCTGAAGGTCACCAGCCGCAGCTCGGAGGGCACCCGGGGCCAGATCGCGCCGAACCGGTAGAAAGACAGCTCGGCGCCCGGGTCAAAGCGCGCCCCGCCGGCCTCGACCAGCTCGTCCATCAGGCCCGGGAACAGCTCGTCCAGCGCCCGTTGCCCCGAGACCAGCAGGACGTGGCCGTGCCCGCCCTGGGTCACCCCACGCCGGGGGACGGCGGTGTCGGGCAGCTCGTCACGATCGAGCACCAGCACCTGCTCGAACCGGTCGGCCAGCGTGCGGGCCGCGCACAGTCCGGCGATCCCGGCGCCGATCACCAGAGCTGACTTTCCGACGGGCTGCGTCACCACCACAGCGGCAGCTCTTCCAGCCGCCGGACCACCAGGCCCTGGGTGTAGCGCAGCTCGGACTCGGGCACCGCCAGCCGCAGGTTGGGCATCCGGCGCAGCAGTCCTGCCAGCGCCTCCTGCAGCTCCACCCGGGCCAGCTGCGCGCCGAGGCAGTGGTGCACGCCCGCGCCGAAGGCCAGGTGCGGGTTGCTCGGCCGGTTCAGATCCAGCCCGTTCGGCTCGGAGAACATCGCCGGATCGCGGTTGGCGACCATGAAGGCCGGCAGCACGGTGGCGCCCGCGGGGATCAGCGTGCCGCTCAGCTCGATCGGCTCGGTCGCGATCCGGGGCAGCATCACGCCGGTCTCGCCCAGCTGGATGAACCGGCTGAGCTCCTCGACGGCATCGGGGACCTTGCTCGGATCGGCTCGCAGCGCGGCCAGCTGCTCGGGAAAGCGCAGCAGGGTCAGGACGAACAGGTTGATCTGGGTGGTGGTGGTCTCGTGGCCGCCGATCAGCACGCCGATGCTGACCATCAGCAGCTCCTGGTCTGAGAGCCGGTCCTGGTCGACGTTGACCTTCAGCAGCGCGGTGATCAGGTCCTCGCCCGGGTGGGCCCGGCGCCTGTCGATCAACTCCGAGAAGCCCTGGACGGCGGCCGCGGTGCCCTCGGGGTCGAGCTGCCAGTCCCCCATCATGGTGTCGGACCACTCCTTGCACTTGTTCCGCTCGGACTCCGGAATGCCGAACAGCTCGCTGATCACCGCCACCGGCAGCGGAGTCGAGAAACCCTCGACCAGGTCCACCGGACCCGGCCCCACCAGCATCTTGTCCAGCAGCTCGTTCACCAGCTCGGCGATCCGAGGCCGCAGCCCCTCCACCCGGCGCGGGGTGAAGGCATGGGACACGAGCTTGCGCAACCTGGTGTGGTGCGGCGGGTCCATCCCGATCAGCGACTCGGTCTCCAGCTCACCCAGCTCCTTGGCCGGCCCGCCCGGGCCCTTGACGGCCTCCCGGCTGAAGCGTCGGTCCACCAGGATCTGCCGGACGTCGGCGTAGCGCGACACCAGGTAGGCCTCGGTGCCGTCGGCCATCACCACCTGCACCACCGGCTGCTCGCGCTGGTACTCCACAAGCTGCGGCAGCGGCTCGTAGATCGAGGGCGGCGGCGGCAGCGGGTAGCTGATCGGTTGGCTCACAGGTGCGCTCCTGACAGTGATCCGGCACGGGTGGTGCTGCAAAGCCGTTCCAAGACCGGCACGATCTGCGACGGCGCGGGCATCGCGCGGATCTGGTCGGCGACCTCGGCCGCTCGTCGCCGTTCCGGGGCGCCGCTGAGCAGCTCGGCCACCAGTCGCCGCACCTGCGTCGGCCCGGCGGCGCCCTGCGGCAGGCTGCGCCCGGCGCCGATGGCGACCAGCCGCTCGGCGTTGAGATGCTGGTCGGCGACCAGCGGCACCACGACCTGCGCGACGCCGGCTGCCAGCGCGGTCATCATGCTGCCGGCCCCGCCCTGGTGGATCAGCGCCTGGCAACTGGGCAGCACCAGCTGCAGCGCCAGCGGTGTCCGGGCCAGCCGGACGTTGCCGGGCAGGTCGGTCAGCCCGGCGTGTTGAGCCGGGTGCAGCGCCAGCACCAGCTCGACGTCGAGGCTGGCCACCTCGGCGATCATCGCCGCCAGGTCCCGCGCCGGGTCCAGGCCCAGCGCGGCCATCACGGTGCCCCAGGTGAGGCAGACCCGGGGGCGTTCGGGCGGCGTGCGCAGCCAGTCGGGCAGCATGCTGGGCCCGTTGTAGGGGATGAAGCGGACCGGCTGGGACGGCCCGGCCAGCCGGACCTGCATGCCCGGCGGGCACGGGTCCAGCATCAGCGAGCCGGCCGGGCGGACATCGGCCGGCGCCACGCCGACCCGGTCAGCCAGCGGCCCGAGGATGGCAGCGGTGTCCAGGTCCAGCTGGGTGGTCTCGTCCGGGCCCCAGAGCTGGCGCACCCCGGGCACCCCCAGTGCCGCCGCGGTGATCGCGGCGGCGAAGTTCTGCGGCTCGAACACGACCAGGTCGGGATCGAACTCACGGCCGAAGGCGACCAGGTCGCCGACCATCGCGGCGGCGAACCGGACCACTCCGCCGTCGGGGGTCACCGCCGGTCGCAGCGCATCCGGGGTAGCCGCGCCGCGAGCCCGCTCAGCCCGGGTCGCGACCCGCCCGACCTGGCCGCTGAACACCTCGATGAAGTCCAGGTCCTCGCCGACCGCGACGGCCGGCAGGCCGGCGCCGAGGATGACCTCGGCCATGCCGGGCTGGCTGGCGACCAGCACCTCGTGGCCGGCCGAGCGCAGCGCCCAGGCCAGCGGGACCAGCGGATAGAAGTGCGAGCGCCAACCCCAGCTGGAGACCAGCACCCTCATCCGGGCGCCACCGCGCTCAGCAACAGCCGGTTGGCCTCGTCGGCGCCGACGGTCACCCGGACCCCCACGCCCGGATAGGCCCGCACCAGGACGCCGGCGGCGTGGCAGCGGGCGGCGAAGTCCTCGGTGTCGGCGCCGATCGGCAACCACAGGAAGTTCGCCTGCGAGTCGGGGACCGGCAGCCCCGCCGCCCGCAGGTCCTCGGTGAGCTGGGCACGGACTCCGGCGAACTCGGCGCAGCGCTCGAGCACCTGCTTGTCAGCCTCAGGCTCCAGCGACGCCACCGCGGCTGCCTGGGCCAGGCCGCCGGGGTAGAAGACCAGGCCGGTCATCCGGGCCCGCTGGGCGATGGCTTCTGCCGCCACGGCGTAGCCGACCCGCAGGGTGGCCAGGCCGTAGGCCTTAGAGAAGGTCCGCAACACGCACACGTTGTCCCGGCCGGCCCGCAGCTCCAGCCCGTCGGCTGCTTCGGGATCGGTGACGAACTCCCGGTAGGCCTCATCGATGATCACCGGCACCGAAGCCGGCACCCGGTCCAGGAAAGCCGCCAGCTCAGCGCGGCCGAGCACGGCGCCGGTCGGGTTGTTCGGATTGCAGATCAGCACGCAACGGGTCCGCTCGGTGACCGCGGCTGCCATCGCGTCCAGGTCATGGGTGTCGCCTGCCATCGGCACCGCGACCGGCCGGCAGCCGGCGTTGAGCACCATCAGCGGGTAGGCCTCGAACGACAGCGCCGCGTACACCACCTCGTCGCGGCCGGGGCCCAGCGAGGTGATCAGGTTCTGGGTCAGCCCGGCCGAACCCGGGCCGACCAGCACCTCGGCCGCGGGCACGTCCAGGTGGCTGGCCAGCGCGCTCACCAGCCCGGCCGCGGTGTGCGAGGGATAGCGGTGCAGCTGCGCGGCGCCCTGCTCGACGACCGCGCGCACGCTGGGCAGCGGGCCGAAGCGGGACTCGTTCATCGACAGGTCGTGCATGCTCATCAGCCGGTCCCCTCACTGCTGGCTGGGCTGTGGACGGCGGACGCCGAACCCGCCCCGGTCTGGGTCTTGCTCTGGTACAGCCCCAGCGCGCGCAGCGCCAGGCCTCGGGTGATGGCGCCGTTGGGGTAGTGCATGTGGTGCCGGATGTAGGCGCAGACCCGGCTGGGCTGCCAGCCGCCGGTGGGCTGCTGGGCGTTCACCAGCCAGTCGACTGCCGAGCTGGCCGGCGCCGAGGCCGGGTCCAGCCCGGCCTCGAGCAGCGCGTGCAGGGCCCAGGCCGTCTCCTCCACCGAGCTGTCGGACTCGGCCCCGTCGCCCCACGAGCCGTCCGGGCGCTGGGTGTCCAGCAGCCACCGCCGGGCCCGCTCGGCCACCGGGTCACCGGCCTTGCCGGCCCGGCCCAGCGCGGCCAGCACCGCGGAGGTGCCGGTGGTGTGATCGCGGTACCAGAGGTTGTCGAAGGTCCCGTCGGGCCGCTGCTGGGTGAGCAGCCAGCCCACCGCCTTGCTGACCGCGGGGCCGTCGGCCGGCTCGCCCGCGTCCAGCAGCGCCGTGATGGCCTGGCTGGTGATGCTCGGGCACGGGCCGTCGTTGGCCAGCTTGGTGTCGCGGACCCACAGGCTCCACGAGCCTCTGCTGTCCTGCCGGCCGCGCAACCACTCCAGGCCGGTTCGCAGCGACTGGTCGCTCTGGTGGCCGGGCATCCCGGCCAGCGCGGCGATGATCTCGGCCGACTCCAGCGTCACCGGCCAGCCGCGCGCGCCGGAGAAGCTCCAACCGCCCGGAGGGCAGGCCAGCACGGTGAACTCCTGGCGTTGCTGGCAACGGTGAAACAGCTGCCGGGTCGGCTCCAGCCGTGGATCGGCGGCGTAGCCGGCCGCGATCAGGCCGGTGGCCGCGAAGCCGGACCGGGTCAGGTCCAGGTTGCTGACGGCGTCCCAGGAGCCGTCGGGGCGAACCGAACGGCGCAGGTAGCCCGCACTGGCAGCGACCATGTCCGGCGCCAGGCCGGCTCTGGCAAGGCTCAGGCAGACCAGCGCGGACGGCCACGGGTCCTCGCTGAAGTCCCCGGTCCGGCCCTCGTGCTCATAGACCTCGCCAAGCAGCCGCAGCGCCTTGCCGCGGGCCAGCCGCGAGGTCTTGCCACGCAGCCCGCGCGCCGGATCGGTGACCGACTGGGCCAGTGCCATCGCCGCGAACGGCGCGGTCCGGAACGAGACGTTCTGCCGTCTGACCCTGTCGAACAGCACGATCTCCAGCGGTAACCGGCGCAGGTCCTCCGGCTGCAGGAAGCCGGCCAGCATGCCGAAGGTCTTGCACAGCAGCAGCACCGCCGGATCGGTCACCGCCGCGAGGCCGCCGAGCTGCTCGAGCCTGGCCCGGCCGGCGGCGATCGCCTCGGCGCTGGCGTCGGGGTCGACGATCTGCAAGGTCGCGGCGGCCACCGAGGTGGCGACCGGCTCGCTGCCGGCGCCGAGCACTCCGCCCCAGCCGCCGTCGGGCAGCTGCGCCGAACGCAGCCATTGGCTGCCGGCGGCGACCAGCTCCGCCGAGCCGGCGGGATCGGCGAACCGCAGAGCGGTGATCGCGCCCGCGGTTCCCAGCACCGAGCTCGGCGGGTCGTCGCCGAAGGCGCCGTTCTCGCGCTGGCGGCCGAATAGCTCCTCGGCGCCCAGCCGGATGGCGTGCTCGGCCCGCTGGGAGACTTCAGGCATAGGTGCTTCCTTTCGGGACGCTCGGCGGGTGCTCGGCAGTCGGCAGGTGCTCGCCGGCGGCGCCGGAACCGAATTCGTACCAGCTTCGCAGAGTGCGCTGTGACCACCAGGTCAGGATCAGCGCCGGCGCCAGCAGCAGCGCCGCCTTCCACGCTCCCAGGCCCAGCCCGATCACCGCCGCGGCCAGGCACAGCCGCTCCAGCACCAGCAGCTCGTGGGCGCGCAGGGCGTCCCGGGCGGGCAGTTGGTGACGCCGGCTCAGCATCGGCACGATGGCGGCGAGGCCGAACACCGCGACCCCGGCCAGCCCCGCCGGGTACCAGGCCCTTCCAGCGGCGGGTTCGGCCAGGGCCCCGCCCCAGGCGGCCGCCAGCAGCGTCAGGATGTACAGGCCCAACGCGACCCGGACCCCGGTCGCGGCGCCATGGGTGACCGGCAGGGTGCGGTAGCCACCGGCCCGGTCGCCTTCGACGTCGCGCAGTGTGCCGACCAGGTTCGAGCAGGTGTCGTGCAGCCAGAAAGCGGCGACGAACGGCAGCAGCGCCGTCCAGTCCAACGGCGGCACGGTGGCCGCCCCGTACAGCAGCGCCAGCGCTCCGAGGGCTCCGCGGACCAGGTTGCCGGCGATGCCCAGGGCCTTGAGCCGCAGCCCGTAGGCCAGCACCGCGGCCACCGCCAGCACCGCGATCAGGCTGGTGCGCCAGCCGGTGAGCACCGCCGAAGCCGCGACGCACAGCATCGCCAGCACCCCGCAGGCCAGCGCCACCCGGGCCGGCAGCCGGCCGGACGGGATCGGCCGGTGCGGCTTGGCGATGGCGTCGAGCTCACGGTCGAAGTAGTCGCTGAGGTAGTGCCCGCCGAGCCAGCCGAGCGTGGGCACCGCCCAGGCGGCGAACAGCCGGAGGCCCTCATGCTGCCCCGGGCTCAGGCTGGCGCCGGCCAGTCCGAGGAACCCGACGTACCAGAAGGTGTAGAGCCGCCAGGTCTGCAGATGCGCGATCGCCCCGACGCGGAGCCGGGGGCCAGCGGGCTGAGCGCTCATGGCCTGGTGGTGATTGCCCACCGGACGATGCCGGCAAGCAGGTCGACGCTGCGCGAGGGCCGCAGCCGGGAAAGCTCATCCAGGGCGCGGCGGCCGTACTCGCTGGCGTGCTCCTGACAGCCCCGCAGGGCGTCGGTGGCCATCAGCAGCGACCGGAACTCGTCGAACTCGGCGGGTTCGGCCGAGCGGCGGGTCAGGGCGGCGCCCATCGCCAGCCGGGTGTCGGCGTCGCTGGTCTGGTAGGCCATCAGCACCGGCAGGGTGGGCCGGCCGTTGGCCAGGTCACTGCCCGTGGGCTTGTCGCTGACCTCGGGATCGGCGAACAGGATCAGGTCGTCCCGAATCTGGAAGGCCACCCCGAGGTCAGAGCCGTAACGGCCCAGCGCCGCGGCCTGCTCGCTGTCGGCGCCGCCCAGCAGGGCGCCGATCTGGCAGACCGCCCGGAACAGCGCCCCGGTCTTCAACCGAGCCATCTCCAGGTAGGTCTCCGGCTCGGCGGTGATGTCGCCGACCAGCCGCGCCTCCAGCATCTGGCCCCGGCACAGGTCCGAGCCGGCTTCGGCCAGCACCGCCACCGACTCCACGACAGCCGGGTCGCGCCGCCCGGCCGCCCGGCACTCGGCTATCCCGGTGAACGCGGCGAAGATCAGGTGATCACCGGCGACGATCGCGTGCGCCAGACCGTGCGCGACGTGCACCGTGGGACGTCCCCGGCGCAGCATGTCGCCGTCGATGATGTCGTCGTGAGTCAGGGTGGCCACGTGCAGGTACTCCATCGCCAGCGCGGCCGGCAACACCTGACCTGGCTCACCGCCGACCGCCTCGGCCGCCGTCATGGTCATCACCGGCCGCAGGAACTTGCCGGCGGGCAACAGGGCGTAGCGGGCGATGGCGTTCAGCTCGTCGCAGTCCGCGGGCCAGCGCGTCGCCAGCGCGTCGTAGAGCAGTTCGCCGGTGCGACTGCGCGCCAGGTCATCGAGCAGCGCTCGGGGAACCGATCCGGTAATAGTCATGGCCTGAGGTCTCCAGAGTGGCAGGTGGACAACATCCGCGGCACGGGTCCGGCGCCAAGTGCTAGTGGGTGGGGCGCCTGGCCGGCACTAGGCGCATGCGTGTTCCTGTGACACTCGATCGACGTCCACCGCCTCCGCTGTCGCGTCCACCTCAGGCACTCCGGCCGCCATCTGCGCGACCGCTCTCAACCAAGCCGCCACCTGAACCGCCAGGGCCGTCTCCAAAGCGATCAGGCCGGGCAGTCCGATGCTCGATCAGGCCCGCCGGCCCGACGTTCGGGTCGTGGGAGGTGGCTGCGTCAGAGGAGAAGGGCACCAGGTGGGCTTTCTGTTCGGGCACAACGTCGTCAGGCGGCCGGCGTGCTCGCCGCATCGTGCTGAGTCGTGCGGGTAGCGCAGACACTAAGTCAAGGTTCGAATCGTCCGCTAGCCAATGGAGATAATCGTCGGGGCCGGCGAATCGACTTGCCGAATAACTGACCAGAAATGCTGAGTTGTCTATGACTATTCAACTTGGGCATTTGTCTGATAACCGCTGTTTCGATCACAGCGGTGAGCGCCTCCCCGTGCCGCGGCCGGCTACCAGGTCACTGGAAACTCAGCCAGCCCGCAGTTGATTCGCTCGTCGCGCCAAGGCAAATCCCGCAGATCGGATGCCGGCGCCAGCGCCGGCATCCGGCGCAGCAGGGTGCCGATGGCGATCTCGACCTGCAGCCGGCCCAGCGCCGCTCCCAGGCAGAAGTGCGGGCCGAAGCCAAAGGTCAGGTGCGGGTTGTTCTGGGGCCGGTCGAGGTCGAAGCGGTCGGGTTCGTCAAAGGCCGCCGCGTGCCGGTTGGCCGCCCACGGCACCGCCATCACGCCGTCGCCGGCGCGCAGCTGCTGCCCGCCCAGCTCGAGGTCCTCGGTCACCGTCTGCACCAGGAACATCGGGCTCACCGAGGTGTAGCGCAGGATCTCCTCCACGGCCGCCGGCAGCAGCGACGGGTCCTCGCGCAGCCGCCGCAGCGCCGTCGGGTGCTGGAACAGCGCGCGAATGCCGGCGCTGGTCGAGCTGATCTCACGACCGCCGATCAGCACCGCGATGGCCAGTCCGACGATCTCGGCGTCGCTCAGGTCAGAACCAGCCTGGGTCGCGATCCAGGACGAGAGCAGGTCCTCGCCCGGCTCGTCGCGCCGGGCGGTCAGCCGCCGCAGCAGGTACGCCCGCAGCTCGGCCTCGGCCTGGGCGGCGCCGGCCTGGCCGTGCGCGGTCAGCGACATCATGTCGTTGGCCCAGTCGGCGATCTTGTCGCGGTCGGCGACCGGAATGCTGAGCAGCTCACAGGTGACGATCACCGGCAGCGGCACCACCAGGCCCGCGACCAGGTCCCCCGGCGGCCCGACTGCCATCAAGGCGTCGATGAGCTCGTCGGTGATCGCCTGCACCCGGGGGCGGTAGGCCTCGATCCGCCGGGCGGTGAAGGCCCGGGCCGCCAACCGGCGCAGGTCATGGTGCGGCTTGCCGTCCATGCTCAGCTGGCGCAGACCGGCTGGGCACTGCCCGGCCTCGCCCGACTCCCGTGACGCCGGGGCGCTATCGGCCTTATCGGCTTCGAGCGCTTCGACGGCGCCGACCGGGCAACCTTCGGGCTGTCCGGCTGCCATGATCTCGGAGTTGTGCCGGGCGAACCGCGGGTCCGAGAGCACCAGGCTCGTCTCGGGGTAACCCACCACCAGCCAGACCACCCGGCCGTCGGGAATCCGGACTCTGGAAACCGGCTTGGTGTGCACCATCTCCAGCAGTTCATGCGGCAAATCGCCTCGAAAGGGCTCGAACGGGTAATCCCGAATCTGCTCTTCGGCGACAGTCATCGACAGCCCCATTCTTCTCATCGCCGACGACTGACGCCTGACGCCGCGCCAGTCTAGAGTTCGCAGACGGTGGATTGCCATCGACTCGTGAGAGTCGAACCGGCGCGGTGAAGGGAAGCCATGACTGAGCTGATCGTGCTGGTCGACGAGGCCGGCGTCACGGTGGGAACCGCCCCGAAGGCGAGCAGCCACCACGACCGCACTCCACTGCACCTGGCGTTCTCGGCCTACGTCTTCGACGCGCGGGGCCGGTTCCTGCTGACCCAGCGAGCGCTTTCCAAGCAGACCTGGCCCGGGGTCTGGACCAACAGCTGCTGCGGTCACCCCATGCCGGAGGAGTCCAACGAGCAGGCCCTGCGCCGGCGGCTGGACTTCGAGCTCGGGCTGAGCGCCGACGAGGTGATCGAGCTGCTCCCCGACTTCCGCTACCGAGCCGAGCTCGACGGCGTGGTGGAGAACGAGATCTGCCCCGTCTTCGGCGTCCGGGTCAGTGGCGAGCCGACACTGCGGCCCTCGGAGGTCGAGCAGAGCCGATGGCTGGACTGGGACGACGTGCTCTCGGGCCGGACCCCGCAGCTGTCGCCATGGTGCGTGCTGCAGCTCCAAGCGCTGGCCGGCCATCCCGGCATCGAACAGCTGCGGTCGCCGGAACAGAGCCGTCCAAGCGGAGCCTGAGCGCAGGCAAGCGCCCTGCGGGCACCCGCGGCCGGCTCAGGCAGCGCGGCTCAGGCAGCGCGGCTCAGGCAGCCCGGCTCAGGCAGCCCGGCTCAGGCAGCCCGGCTCAGGCAGCCCGGCTCAGGCAGCGCGGCTCAGGCAGCGCGGCTCAGGCAGGCAGTGAGGCGACCAGCTCGTCGGCGGCGGCGTAGGGGTCCAGCCGGCCGGCGGCCACTCCGCTGGCCAGCTCGTCCAACCCGGCCGCGCCGTGGATCTCACTGAACCGTCGCCGCACAGCCTCCACGGCGATCGCCTCGATCTCGGCGCCGGCCCGGGCCTGCCTGCGTCGCCGCAGCTCACCGGTGCCCGTCATCCAGTCCCGGTGCTTGTCGATGGCGGCCACCAGGTCCTCGACGCCCTCGCCGCGCGCTGCCACGGTCTTGACGATCGGCGGGCGCCAGGCGCCGGCCGTGGAGTGCTTGCCGCCCAGGGACTGCATGTAGCGCAGGTCGCGCGCGACTTGATCGGCGCCGTCACGATCGGCCTTGTTGACCACGAAGACGTCGGCGATCTCGAGGATGCCGGCCTTGGCCGCCTGGATGCCGTCACCCATGCCCGGGGCGAGCAGCACCACGGTGGTGTCGGCCAGCTGCACCACCTCGACCTCGGACTGGCCCACTCCCACCGTCTCGATCAACACCACGTCGCAGCCCACCGCGTCCAGCACCCGCAGGGCCTGCGGCGCCGCGGCGGCCAAACCGCCCAGGTGTCCACGGGTGGCCATCGAACGGATGAAGACACCCGGGTCGGTGGCGTGGTCCTGCATCCGCACCCGATCACCGAGCAACGCACCGCCGGAGAACGGCGAGGACGGGTCGACCGCCAGGATCGCGACCCGCTTGTCCGCCGCCCGGAGCGCGCCGACCAGGGCCGACGTCGAGGTCGACTTGCCGACACCCGGCGAGCCGGTGATGCCCACCACCTGCGCATGGCCGGTGAAGGGCATCAACCGTTCGGCGACCTCCCGCAGCGCGGGCGAGCCGTCCTCGACGAGTGAGATCAGCCTGGCGACCGAACGCGGGTCGGCCTGCCTGGCCCGCTCCACGAGTTCGGCTACGTCAGGCCTGGCCCTGCGCGAGGAAGGTCGCCCGGAGACCACCGATCAGGCCGCTGGGGTCGGATTGTCAGAGGTCGGGTTGTGGGCGCTCGATCGCTTGGGGACCCGCACGATCAGGGCGTCGCCCTGACCGCCGCCGCCGCACAGCGCCGCCACGCCGATCCCGCCGCCGCGGCGCTGCAGCTCCAGCGCCAGGTGCAGGGTGAGCCGGGCGCCCGACATCCCGATCGGGTGGCCGATGGCGATCGCGCCGCCGTTGGGGTTGACGATGTCGGCCGGGACGCCGAGTTCCTTGGCCGAGGCCAGCCCGACCGCGGCGAAGGCCTCGTTGATCTCGATCAAGTCCAGCTCGGCGACCGTGATGCCTTCCTTGGCGAGCGCCGCCCGGATGGCGTTGGCCGGCTGGTGCTGCAGGCTTGAGTCCGGTCCCGCGACCACGCCGTGCGCGCCGATCTCGGCCAGCCAGCTCAGGCCCAGCTCCTCGGCCTTGGCCTTGCTCATGACCACGACCGCGGCGGCGCCGTCGGAGATCGGCGAGGCCGATCCGGCCGTGATGGTGCCGTCCGGGCGGAACGCCGGGCGCAACCGGGCCAGCGTCTCGACGTTGGTGTCAGCGCGGACACCCTCGTCGTAGCGGAACTCCAGAGGCTCGCCCTTGCGCTGGGGAATCCAGACCGGCACGACCTCGTCGTCGTAGACGCCGTTCTTCCAGCCCTCGGCGGCCAGCTGGTGGCTGCGGGCGGCGTAGGCGTCCTGCTCCTGGCGGCTGAACTCCCAGTCACCGTTGTTGGCCGCCTCGGTCAGCCCGCCCATCGCCTGGTCGGTGAAGACGTCCCAGAGGCCGTCGTAGGCCATGTGGTCCTGCATCTGGACGGGGCCGTACTTGAAGCCCTCGCGAGACTTGGCCAGCAGGTGCGGCGACTGGGTCATCGACTCCTGTCCGCCGGCCACGATCACCTCGAACTCGCCGGCCCGGATTAACTGGTCGGCCAGGGCGATGGCGTCGAGGCCGGACAGGCAGACCTTGTTGATGGTCAGCGCCGGCACGGTCAGCGGGATGCCTGCCTTGTGGGCGGCCTGACGCGCGGGGATCTGGCCGGCGCCGGCGGTGAGCACCTGGCCCATGATCACGTACTGCACCTGCTCCGGGGCGACGCCGGACTTCTCCAGGGCGGCCTTGATGGCCACGCCGCCCAGGTCGGCGGCGGAGAAGTCCTTGAGCGCGCCGAGCAGCTTGCCTACCGGGGTGCGGGCGCCGGCGACGATCACCGAGGTGGTTGCTGACATGTCTGCCTCCTACAGCTGGGGGGCAGCAGCGACGTGCTGCCCGGACGCCGCGGACAGATGGGCTGTCGCGGGCGCGATATGCCCACAATATCGAGCTTCCCGGCCAGAGCCAGCCTTGCCGGGATATGAGCCGCGCCACCTGCGCTTTTCTGCAGGCCTGCCAGCACCCACCATGTGGCCATGACCATCCTGCGGATCGACCATGTGGGGATCGCCGTCGCCGACCTTGACGCGGCCATCGCCTTCTACCGCGACACCTTCGGTCTTCTGAGCGTGCACGAGGAGGTCAACTCCGAGCAGGGCGTCCGCGAGGCGATGCTGTCGGTCGGCGACGGCGTCAGCCAGATCCAGCTGTTGGCGCCGTTGGACGGCAGCTCGACGCTGGCCAAGTTCCTCGACCGCAACGGCCCCGGCATGCAGCAGCTGGCATACACCGTCGACGACATCGAGGCGACGTCGGCCGAGCTGCGAAGCCGGGGCCTGCGATTGATTTATGACCAGCCCAAGCGCGGCACCGCCGGCTCCCGGGTCAACTTCGTGCACCCCAAGGACGCCGGAGGCGTGCTGATCGAGTTGGTGGAGCCGGCGACGCCGGCTGTGTGAACCGTCACGCCACTCCGCCGAAAGCGCTACCCGTCAGTAACCTGCTCGAAACGTCAAGCCTGCGCGTTCAACCCGGAAGGGCTCCGCCGTGGACCAAATACGTGCCGCCGTCAACCAAGCCAGCGCCGACTCGCTGTCGGACCTGGCCGGGCTGGCGGTTCCCGACAGCTACCAGGGCGTGGTCGTGCGCGCCGATGAGGCCGACATGTTCGCGGGTCTGAGCACCCGCGACAAGGACCCGCGCAAGTCCCTGCACCTGCAACAGGTGCCGACCCCCGAGGTGGGGCCGGGCGAGGCGCTGATCGCGGTGATGGCCAGTGCGATCAACTACAACACGGTCTGGACGTCCATCTTCGAGCCGGTGTCGACCTTCTCCTTCCTGCAGCGCTACGCCCGCAGCTCCGAGCTGGCCCGCAAGCACGACCAGCCCTACCACGTGGTGGGCTCGGACCTCTCGGGCGTGGTGCTGCGGACCGGCCCGGGGGTGTCGCGGTGGCAGGTGGGTGACCGGGTGGTGGCGCACTGCCTGTCGGTAGAGCTGGAGGACCCACAGGGCCACGACGACACCATGATGGACCCGCAGCAGCGCATCTGGGGCTTCGAGACCAACTTCGGCGGCCTGGCCGAGCTGGCCCTGGTCAAGTCCAACCAGCTGATGCCCAAGCCCGAGCACCTGACCTGGGAGGAGGCCGCCTCCCCCGGCCTGGTCAACTCCACCGCCTACCGGCAGCTGGTCAGCCACCACGGCGCTGACATGAAGCAGGGCGACGTGGTGCTGATCTGGGGCGCCTCCGGCGGCCTGGGCGGCTATGCCACCCAGTACGCGCTCAACGGCGGCGCCACCCCGGTCTGCGTGGTCTCCTCGCCGGACAAGGCCGAGCTGTGCCGGCGGATGGGCGCGGAGCTGATCATCGACCGGTCAGCCGAGGGGTACCGGTTCTGGAAGGACCCCCAGACCCAGGACCAGGCCGAGTGGAAGCGGTTGGGCGCGCGGATCCGCGAGCTCACCGGCGGCGATGACCCCGACATCGTCTTCGAGCACCCCGGTCGCGAGACCTTCGGCGCTTCGGTCTTCGTCGCCAAGCGAGGCGGCACGATCGTCACCTGCGCCTCGACGTCGGGTTACCTGCACGAGTACGACAACCGCTACCTCTGGATGAACCTCAAGCGCATCATCGGCTCGCACTTCGCCAACTACCGCGAGTCCTGGGAGGCCAACCGGCTGATCGCCAAGGCCGCGATCCATCCGACGCTGTCGCGGACCTACCCGCTGGCCGAGACCGGGCAGGCCGCCTACGACGTGCACCGCAACACCCACCAGGGCAAGGTCGGCGTGCTGTGCCTGGCCGACGGCGAGGGCCAGGGTGTGACGGCGCCGGACCTGCGCGCCGAGCACCTGCCGGCGATCAACCGCTTCCGCGACGCCTGAGGCCGGCGGGCGGCACGCGCGCGTGCGCGAGTCGCTCTGGAAGGTCAGGACACGGCCGTCACCGCCAGTCGGGCCGGCGCCGGACATGCGACCATGGTGGCATGGCAGCCGAAGACAACAGCACAGAACTCCTGCCGTTGCTCGACGAGGACGAGCCCATCTTCGACGTCGGCATCCGCGGCTACGACAAGCGCCAGGTGGACAGCTACGTCTCCCAGGCCGAGACCCAGATCGCCGAGCTGAAAGCAGCCCGTGACGCCGCGCTGTCCACCAGCGCAGACCGAGCCGCGCAACTGGCCAGCCGTGAGGCCTATATCGAGTCGCTCAAGCAGCAGGCCGCCAAGGCCTCCGAAGCGCCGAGCCCGGTGGTGCACGTCTCGGACCGGATCCGCGACATGTTGCAACTGGCCACCGACGAAGCCGACCAGACCCGGCGCACCGCCGAGGAGGAGGCGGCCGCGATCCGGCGGGCAGCCGAGGAGCAGGCCGACCGGGTGCTCTCGGCCGCTCGCGCAGACGCCGAACGGGTTCGCGCCGAGGCCGCCGCGGCCCAGCAGCGGCTGACGGCCGGCGCCGCCCAGCGCTCGGCCGAAGCCGACCAGAAGCTGGCTCAGGCCCGGGTGCAGAGCGCGGCCGAGCTGGACAAGGCCCGGGCCGAGGCCTCCAAGATCCTCGACCTCGCCACTGCCGAGCTGGACAAGGCCGTCGCTGCGGGGGCCAGCATCACCGAGGCCGCCGCCGCTGAGCGTGACCGGCTCGACGACGAGGCCGCCGCCGCCCGCGCCGCGGCCGAGCGAGCGTCGATCGAACGGCTGCGAACCGCCGAGCAGGACTTCGAGATCACCCTGCGGAGCCGGCGCAGCAGCGCCGAGCGGCAAGCCCAACTCGACCAGCAGGCCGCTCGCGCCACCGCCGAGCAGCTGATCACCGAGGCTCGCGAGCAGGCTGCCGCCCTCCACGCCGAGCGCCAGCAGACTCATCAGCGGCTTCGCGAGCTGCACCAGCGCCTCGGCGAGGTCATCTCCGACGCCGCCTCCCCGTGAGCGAGCCGGTCGAGCCCGCGAACCACCTGACCGCACCCCCGAGGCGGGGGTTCGCCACTTACTCGCCCTTCCGGCTCGGCCTCACCGCGACGGTCGGCTTCGGTCTGACCTACCTGCTGTTCCGAGCCCTGGACCAGAGCAAGGACACCTTGCTGCTGCTGGCGCTGTCGCTGTTCCTGGCCGCCGGACTGGACCCCGCGGTGCGCCGCATGGAGAACGCCGGCGGGATCAAGCGCGGCATGGCCGTGGCCATCGTGTTCGTGGGCGTCCTGGTGTTCCTGATCGGCATGTGCGTGGCGGTCATCCCGCCGCTGGTCGAGCAGACCAGCACCTTCACGCGCAACCTGCCCGGTTATGTGTCCGATCTGCAGCACCACCGCCGGATCGCCGACCTGGACCGGCGGTTCGGCCTGCTGGCCTCCCTGCAGAACCGGCTGCAGGGCTCGACCGTGGACCAGCAGGTGGCCGGCAACCTGCTCAGCGTCGGCACCACGGTCGCCGCGAGCATCTTCAAGGCCTTCACGCTGGCGATCCTGACGCTGTACTTCCTCGCCTACCTGCGTGACATCACCGCCTTCGTCTACCGGATGACGCCGGCCTCACGCCGGACCCAGGTCAGCGGGATCGGCGACAAGATCGTGGCCCAGATCGGCGCCTACGTAATCGGCACGGTGGCCCTGGCCCTGCTTCGGGGCACCTTCACGCTGGTGTTCCTGTGGGCCGTCGGGGTGCCCTACCCCTTCGCGCTGGCCTTCATCGCGGCCTTGCTGGATCTGGCGCCGGTGGTCGGCACCGCGCTGGCCGGAGTCGTGGTCTCGACCGTCGTCATGCTCGAATCGGTTCCCACCGGTATCGCGGTGATCTGCTTCTTCATCGCCTACGAGGTGCTGGCCCGGCTGGTGTTCTTTCCCCGGCTGCTCGACCGGTCGGTCCGGATCAGCCCGGCGTCGGCGCTGGTCGGAGCCCTGGCGGGTTACACGACGCTGGGCGTGGTCGGCTTCCTGATCTCGATCCCGCTGGTGGCGGTGATCACCCTGATCATGCGCGAGGTGGTGCTGCCGCGCCAGGCCAGCCGCTGAGGCCGGCAGGCTCTCAACCGTAGCGCGGGGCGTTGCGGCTGCGCTGGACGCCTGGCGTCCGCCGCTCCCGCGCCTGCCAGCAGGCGGTGTGCCAGTGCCGGCGGTCCGAGGCGTCCAGGTCATCGCCCGGCCAGGCCACCAGATGGGCTACTCCGGCCGCCAGCAGCTGGTCGCAGCCCGGGCACCGGTACGTCGACGACGCCGACCCGGACACTGCCCGCACCCGGTACTCCACGCCGCGCCACCACTGCGCCTGCTCACCGCCGCGGCGCTCGCCGGCCCCGTCGGCGGCCCGGCCACTGGCGACGGGCTTGCGAGCCGCCCCGTGCCGGGCGGGCAGATTACGACGGGGCATCGGTCGAGTCTAACGGCGAAGGCGCAGCCAGCGCCGACCTCAGCGCGGCGCGAGCGCCTGCACCACCCGGGACGGGCTTGGCCGGCCGAGCTGACCGGCCATCCAGACGCTGGTCTCGACCAGCTTGGTCAAATCGACCCCGGTCTGGATGCCCAGTCCTGCCAGCTGCCACAGCAGGTCCTCGGTGGCCAGGTTGCCGGTCGCGCTCTCGGCGTAGGGGCAGCCGCCCAGGCCGCCGGCGGAGGCGTCGACGATCGAGACGCCGCACTGCAGCGCGGCCAGCGTGTTGGCCAGCGCCTGGCCGTAGGTGTCGTGAAAATGCACCGCGACGCTGTCGAGGTCCACACCGGCCTGGGCCAGCAGGGCCAGCAGCGCGCGGACCTGACCAGGCGTGGCCACTCCGATGGTGTCGCCCAGGCTCAGTTCGGTGCAACCCAGTCCCATCAACGCAGTCGCCGCCCGCACCACCTGAGGCAGCGGCACCCGGCCTTCCCACGGGTCACCGAAGCACATCGACAGGTAACCCCGCACCCGCAGCCCACGCTCGCGGGCTCCGGCCACCACCGGCGCGAACATCTCCACCGACTCGGCCATCGTCCGGTTGAGGTTGCGCCGGGCGAAGGTCTCGGTGGCGCTGCCGAAGATCGCGATCTCGGTGACGCCGGCGTCCAGTGCCCGGTCCAGCCCGCGGGCGTTGGGCACCAGCACCGGATAGCGGACGCCGGGCCGGCGCGGTAGCCGGCTCAGCAGTTGCTCGGCGTCGGCCAGCTGCGGCACCCAGGACGGGTGCACGAAGCTGGTCACCTCGACCAGTTGATGACCGGCGTCCACCAGGCGCTCGATGAACTCGAGCTTGACCTCCACCGGCACGATGGCCGACTCGTTCTGCAGCCCGTCCCGCGGGCCCACCTCGCAGATGACCACCCGGGCGGGCAGCTTGTCCAACTCGACGACGTCGGGCAATCCGTTGGCGGCCATGCCGCGATCCTCCTCCTGACATGGGCCGGCAGCGGCCGGCGGCCTGGCGAGCCTGCGCTCAGGTGTACTCGCGGAAACCCTTGCCGGTCTTGCGGCCGAGCCGGCCGGCGGTGACCAGGTGCTCCAGCAGCGGCGCGGGCGCGAAACCCGGCTCCCGGAACTCCAGGTAGAGCATCCGCTGGATCGCCAACGCGACGTCCAGGCCCACCACGTCGAGCAACTCGAACGGGCCCATCGGGTAGCCGCAACCGACCTTCATGGCCGAGTCGATGTCCTCGCTGGTGGCGTAATGCGCCTCCAGCATCTTCACGGCGTCGTTGAGGTAGGGAAACAGCAGGGCGTTGACGATGAAGCCGGCCCGGTCACCGCAACGCACCGGGTGCTTGCCCAGCTGGGCGCAGACCGCCAGCGCGGTGGCCTCGACGTCGGGCGCGGTGGCGACCGTGCTGACCACCTCGACCAGCGCCATCACCGGCGCCGGGTTGAAGAAGTGCAGGCCGATCACATCGGCCTGCCGCGAGGTGGCCGCCGCGCACTCGATCACCGGCAGCGACGAGGTGGCGGTGGCCAGGATCGCGCCCGGCCGGCAGATCTCGTCCAGGTTGGCGAACAGCGCCTGCTTGACCGACAGCTCCTCGACCACCGCCTCGACGACCAGGTCCATCGGCGCCAGGTCGTCCAGGCGGGCCGAGCCGGTGACGTGGGCCAGGGCCTGGTCGCGCTGCTCCTCGGTGAGCTTGCCCCGCTGCACGCCCTTCTCCAGCGAGCGCTGCAGCGAGCTGTGCACCTGGGCGACCTTCTCGGCCGAGCGGGCGATGAAGTGCACGTCGTAGCCGGCTCGGGCGAACACCTCGACGATGCCGGTCGCCATGACTCCGGAACCGACCACGCCGACGCGCCGGACCGGCCGGGCCCCCTCGGCGCCTGGCTGCTGCGCCGGGGTGTGGGCGTCGGCCAGGACCTTCGGCGAGTCCGGCCCGTCGTAGGTGTAGAAGCCGCGGCCCACCTTGCGGCCCAGCAGGCCCGCCGTCATCATCTGCTTGAAGATCGGGGTCGGGGCGTGCAGCCGGTCGCGCGACTGCTTGTACATCGTGTCCAGGATCTCGTAGGCGGTGTCGAGTCCGATCAGGTCCAGCAACGCCAGCGGACCCATCGGCAGGCCGCAGCCGAGCTTCATCGCGGCGTCGATGTCCTCCCGGCTGGCGTAGCGCTCGGAGTACATCGCGGCGGCGTGGTTGAGGTAGCCGAACAGCAGCGCGTTGGCGATGAAGCCTGCCCGGTCGCCGATCGTGACGTCGGTCTTGCCCAGCGAGGCCACGAACGCCTCGATGTCGGCGACCACGTCCGGATCGGTGACCACGCTGCGCACCACCTCGACCAGCTTCATCACCGGCGCCGGGTTGAAGAAGTGGACGCCGATGACCTTGTCCGGGCGCGAGGTCGAGACCGCGATCTCGGTGACCGACAGCGACGAGGTGTTGGTGGCCAGGATCGTGTCGGGCCCGCAGATCTCGTCCAGCGCGGAAAAGATGGCACGCTTGAGGTCCAGCTGCTCGGGCACCGCCTCGATCACCAGGTCGGCGTCGGCGAGCGACTTCATCTCGGTGTCGAAGGTGATCCGCGACAGCAACTCGGCCTGCTCGGACTCGGCCAGCTTGCCGCGGGCCACCGCCCGCCCGGTGGACTGCTCGATGTGGCCCCTGCCCCGGGTGATCGAGGCCTGATCGCGGTCGACCGCCACCACGCTGAGGCCGTTGCGGGCGAACACCTCGGCGATGCCCGCGCCCATGGTGCCCAGGCCGACCACGCCTACTCGAGTGAATCTCCGCGCCACTGCTGGTGCCTCCTTCGGGTCGCTGTCAGGTCGTTCTCCGGCCGTCGGCCGGTCAGCTGACTTGTCAGCTCGTCAGCCTGCCAGCTGTCGCCTGCCAAGCGCGTCAGCCAGACCGGCCGTTGGGATCGACCTGCGCCGACTAGCCGGTCGGCTCACGGTAACCGGCCAGCCCGCCGACGGTGCCACGCGCGTGGGTGAAATCTCACGCCGGCGGGTCCGGGCTAGTCGCTGCCGGCGCTCGCGCGCTGGCTCAACGCCGACCCCAGCGCAGCCTGGCCAGCTGGCGGAGCTGGCCGATGGAGCTGTCCGGACGAGCGAAGGTGGCGACTTTGAGCGGGATGTCGAACAGCTGCGAGGTGACGGCCCTGGAACGGGCGAACTCGCGCAGGCCGTCCGGGCCGTGGATCCGGCCGAAGCCGGACTGGCCGCTGCCACCCCAGGGCAGCCCCGGGATCGAGGCGTAGGTGAGCACCGAGTTGACGCTGACCATGCCGGCCGTCAGCCGGGCGGCCAGCTGCCGGCCCTGCGCGCGGCTGAACACCGACGCGCCCAGGCCGTAGTCCCCGGAATTGGCCAGCGCCACTGCCTCGTCGAGGTCTGTGACCTTGCTGATCACCATGGTCGGGCCGAACGTCTCCTCGGTGACCGCCGGCTGGTCCGCCGGCACGTCGACCAGCACCACCGGCTCGACGTAGGGCCCGCGCACCGAGTCGGGCCCGCCGACCAGCGCTCGGCCGCCGGCCTGGACGGCCTGGCGGATGTGCCGGGAGATCACCTCCAGCTGGGCAGGCATGGTGATCGCGCCGTAATGCGCCGCAGGTCGCGCGCCGGTCGTGTCCGGCGCGCCGGGTGGGCCGGTGCGGATGCCGGCCGCCACCGCGCTGACCTTGGCGATGAACTCGTCGTAGACGCCCGCCTCGACGTAGACCCGTTCCACCCCCGCGCAGGTCTGGCCGCCGTTGAACATCGCGCCCCAGACGGCCTGCTCGGCGGCGCGTTCGAGGTCGGCGTCGGCGGCCACGATCAGGGCGTCCTTGCCGCCGCACTCGATCACGCACGGGGTGAGGGTGGCCGCGCAGCTGGCCATCACCAGCCGGCCGGTCGCCGCCGAGCCGGTGAAGGCCAGCTTGTCCACGCCCGCCTGGCACAGGGCGGCGCCGGTCGCGCCGAACCCGGTGACCAGCTGCAGGACGGGCTGTTCGCCGACGACTTCGGCGAAGGAGTCCACCAGCCACTGGCCGACGGCCGGGGTGAACTCGCTGGGCTTGAAGACCACCGCGTTTCCGGCGGCCAGGGCGTAGGAGATCGAGCCCATCGGGGTGTGCACCGGGTAGTTCCACGGCCCGATCACCCCGACCACGCCGAACGGCAGGTACTCCACGCTGGCGGAGTGGTTCACCGCCAGCAGTCCGGGGTTGACCCGGCGGCGGCGCAGCACCTTGGCGGCGTTGCGGCTGGCCCACGCCAGGTGGGCAATGGCGATGACGACCTCGACGACGGCGTCGTCGTGGGGCTTGCCGTTCTCCCGTGAGATCAGCTCGGCCAGCTCGTCGGCGCGCCGGACCAGCTGCACCCGCCAGGCGGTCAACCGCTCGCGCCGGCCGGCCGCGCCGAGCTCGGCCCACCAACCGGCGGCCGCCCTGGCCCGAGCCACGGCCGCGCCCACGTCCTCGGCGCTGTGGATCGGGAAGTCGCCGATCAGCTCGCCGGACGCCGGACTCGTGGACTGGAAGGTCTGCCGGCCGCCTGCCGCCCCGCTCTCGGGATGCTGGGCCGTGCCCTCGGGATGCTGGGCCGTGCCCTCGGGCTGGGCCGTGCTGTCGGGCTGGGCCGTGCTGTCGGGCTGGGCCGTGCTGCCGGATTGCGCCGTGCTGCCGGAGTGGGCGGAGACAGCGGTCATGCAGGGAGGTTACTGGCCGGTACGCCAGGCCGCCACCGCAGCCGTCAAGGCGGCGGCACGACGCTACCCAGACAGGGCGACGCCGGCTAGAACAGCCGCTGGGACGGGTCGTCCACCCCGCGCAGCAGGTCGTAGTCCAGCACCAGGCAGGCGATGCCGCGGTCGGTGGCCAGCGTGCGGGCCTGCGGCTTGATCTCCTGGGCGGCGAAGACACCCTTGACCGGCGCCAGCAACGGGTCGCGGTTGAGCAGTTCCAGGTAGCGGGTCAACTGCTCGACGCCGTCGATGTCGCCTCGCCGCTTGATCTCCACCGCCACCGACACGCCCTGGGGGTCGCGGGCCATGATGTCGACCGGTCCGATCGCGGTCGGAAACTCCCGCCGGACCAGCCGGTAACCCGCGCCGAGGGTCTCGATGTGCTGGGCCAGCAGCACCTGCAGATGCGCCTCGACACCGTCCTTGACCAGCCCCGGGTCGATCCCGAGCTGGTGGCTGGAGTCATGCAGCACCTCGGTGACGGTGATCAGCAACTGGTCGCCGGACTTGTTGGTGACCGTCCAGAGCGCGGCGCCCTCGGGCAGCTCGGACTCCACGAAGGTGCACGGCGGGGACATCCAGTTCAGCGGCTTGTAGGACCCGCCGTCGGAGTGCACCAGCACCGAGCAGTCGGCCTTGATCATCAGCAGCCGCGGCGCCATCGGCAGGTGGGCGGTCAGCCGCCCGACGTAGTCGACCATGCAATGAGCTATCACCAGGCGCACCGGGGCAGCCTACCCAGCCGAACGCCAGCGGCTCACTCGAACCGACCGCGCCGCTCAGTTCAGCCCGTTGGCCTCCCGGACGGCCTCCAGCACCCCGCCCAGCACCTTGCTCAGCTCGAAGTCCTTGGAGGTGAAGACCCGGGCCACTCCGAGCGTGAGAAGCCGGGCGGCGTCGGCGTCGGGGATGATGCCGCCCACCACCAGCGGCACGTCGTCCATGCCCGCGGCCCGCAGGCCGTCCAGCACCTCGGGGACCACCGACAGGTGCGAGCCGGACAGCACCGACAGCCCCACCACCGAGACGTCCTCCTCCACCGCCGAGGCCACGATCTGGGCCGGGGTCAGCCGGATTCCGGAGTACACCACCTCAAAGCCGGCGTCGCGGGCCCGGACGGCGATCTGCTCGGCGCCGTTGGAGTGCCCGTCCAGCCCCGGCTTGCCCACCAGGAACCGCAGCCGGCCGCCGAGCTCGTCGCCGGTCTCGGCGACCCGGCGGCGCAGCTCGGCGAACGCCTCGTCGGCGCCCCCGGCCGCACCGGCGCTCGCGGCGCCCGACACCCCGGTCGGCGCCCGGTACTCGCCGAACACCTCGCGCAGCGCCCCGGCCCATTCACCGGTCGTGACGCCGGCGCGGGCGCAGCGCAGGGTGGCGGGCATCAGGTTCGCGGTGGTGGCCGCCACCGACTTCAGGTCGGCCAGGCTGGCCGCCACCTCGGCCTGGTCGCGCTCGGCTCGCCAGGCGCGCACCGAGGCCACCGCGGCTGCCTCGACGCCGGGGTCGATCGTGAGGATCGAGCCCTCGACGTCGGCGGTGAGCGGGTTGGGCTCGGTCTCGGTGAACCGGTTCACCCCCACCACGACGTCCTCGCCGGTCTCCATCCGGCGCCGGCGCTCGGCCAGCGACGAGACCAGCGCGCTCTTGAGGTATCCGGACTCGACCGCGGCCACCACGCCGCCCTGGCCGAGCACCTTCTCGATCTCGGCTCGGGCGCCGGCGGCGATCTCGGTGACCTTGGCCTCGATCACGGTCGAGCCGTCGAAGATGTCGTCGTACTCCAGCAGGTCGGTCTCGAACGCCAGCACCTGCTGCATGCGCAGCGACCACTGCTGGTCCCACGGCCGGGGCAGGCCGAGCGCCTCGTTCCAGGCCGGCAATTGGACCGCGCGTGCTCGTGCATTCTTCGACAGGGTCACCCCGAGCATCTCCAGCAGGATCCTGGTGACGTTGTTCTCCGGCTGGGCCTCGGTCAGGCCCAGGGAGTTGACCTGGACGCCGTAGCGCAGCCGCCGCTGCCTCGGATCGGTGACGCCGTAGCGCTCGGCGGTGATCTCGTCCCACAGCCGGCCGAAGGCCCGCATCTTGCAGAGCTCCTCGACGAAGCGCACCCCCGCGTTGACGAAGAACGAGATCCGCTGCACCACCTCGCCGAACTTCTCCGGCGGCAGCTGGCCGCAATCGCGCACCGAGTCCAGCACCGCGATGGCCGTGCACAGCGCGAACGAGACCTCCTGCACCGGCGTCGCCCCGGCCTCCTGCAGGTGGTAGCTGCAGATGTTGATCGGGTTCCACCTGGGCACCTCGGCCACCGTGTAGGCGATCACGTCGGTGATCAGCCGCAGCGACGGCTCGGGCGGATAGATGAACGTCCCGCGCGAGAGGTACTCCTTGACGATGTCGTTCTGGGTGGTGCCGGCCAGCTGGGCGCGGGCCTGAGCCGGGTCCAGGCCCGCTTTGGCGGCGTGCTCCTCGGCGACGACCAGATACAGCGCCAGCAGCCACATCGCCGGGGCGTTGATGGTCATCGAGGTGTTCATCTGCTCCAGCGGGATGCCCTCGAACAGCGTCCGCAGGTCTCCGAGGTGGGCGATCGGCACGCCGACCTTGCCCACCTCGCCGCGCGCCAGCTCGGCGTCGGGGTCATAGCCGGTCTGGGTCGGCAGGTCGAAGGCGACCGACAGCCCGGTCTGGCCCTTCTCCAGGTTGCGCCGGTAGAGCGCGTTGGACTCCAGCGGGCTGGAGTGCCCGGCGTAGGTGCGCATCACCCACGGCTTGGTCCGCTCGACCATCGGCGCGGCCTCCTGAGGTGGATACGGGACTCGGCTGGCCAGAGTCTGGCACGCGCGCTACCGGTGGGTAGGACGATGTGGCCCAGTTCGCACGGTGAGGCGGCCGGGCGACCGACCGGCTCAGTAGGAGTAGAAACCCCGGCCGGTCTTGCGGCCGAGGTCGCCTGCCACCACCATCCGCGACAGCAGCTCGGGCGGGGCGAACTTGGCGTCCTTGGTGTCGTTGTAGATGTTGTTCGAGGCGTTGAGCATGATGTCGACGCCGGTCAGGTCCAGGGTCGCCAGTGGCCCCATCGCGTGGCCGAAGCCGAGCTTGCAGGCAGTGTCGATGTCCTCGGCGCTGGCCACCCCGCTCTCGACCAGGCGGACCGCCTCATTGCTGAGCGCCGCGATCAGCCGGGTGGTGACGAAGCCCGCGACGTCGCGATTGACGACGATGCAGGTCTTGCCGATCTGCTCGGCGAAGGCCCGCGCCCGGGCCAGGGTGTCATCGGAGGTCTTGTAGCCACGGACCAGCTCGCACAGCTTCATCATCGGCACCGGCGAGAAGAAGTGGGTGCCCACCACCGACTCCGGGCGCCGGGTGACCGCGGCGAGCTGGCTGATCGGGATCGCGGAGGTGTTGGAGGCCAGCACCGCCCCGTCCTTGCACAACCCGTCCAGGGTCCGGAACAGCCCGTGCTTGACGTCCAGGCTCTCGAACACCGCCTCGACGACGATGTCGGCCTCGGCCGCCGAGCCCAGGTCGGTGCTCATGGTGATCCGCTCCAGCGCCGCCTGCACATCGGCCTCAGCGAGCGTGCCCTTCTGGGCGAACCTGGTCAGTGACTTCTCGATCCCGTCCCTGCCGCGTTGCAGGGCCACCTCGGTGACGTCCTGCAGGGCGACCGACAGCCCTGCCACGGCCGCCACCTGGGCGATCCCGGATCCCATCAGGCCGGCTCCGATAACCGCTACCTGCTGTGTCATGGCGTATGTCTCCTCGCTGCGTTCCAACGGGCTGGGGGCGTGCGACGGGCTGGGGGCGTGCGACGGGCTGGTTGTGCGTGCCGCCGCCTCGGCCCGGCTAGGCGGGATGCTCGCACGATAGCGGCCCGTCATCGCGCAGCTCGCGCCGGCTGGTCAACGGCTGTAATGCTGGACTGAGCGGACTGGCGGATCGGTCCGGCGGATCGGTGCGGAGAGGCGTCGGTGATTCTGACATGGGTTTCGATCTGAGCATCCTGGCGTGGGCTATCGGCATCATGGTCATGCTGATGCTGACGAGTCGGTGGGTGTTCCAGCCGTCCCGGCCGCGGACCGGGCGACCGCAGGGCGGCCCGAACGCCGATCTCGGCCTGCTGACCCCGGTGCTGTCCCACGCTCCCCGTTCCCAGGTGCTGGCGGCCAAGAACCTGCTGTCCGAGCGTGGCATCCGCTGCTCGGTGTCGCGGCTTGACCGCGACAGCTATGACCTCCTGGTGTTCGCGGCCGAGGCCGACCGCGCCCGCCAGTTGCTGGCCGATTAGCGCCTCGCGGCCGGGGCAAGGTGGCCAGGACCGCGCCCGCAGGGCCGCCGCGGTGTGCCGCCTCGCCGGCCGCCCCCCTAGATTGAGGCCATGGCCGTACATCTGACCCGCATCTACACCAAGACCGGCGACACCGGCACGACCGGACTCGGTGACATGAGCCGGGTGCCCAAGACCGACATCCGGGTCGCCGCCTACGCCGACTCCGACGAGACCAACGCCGCCGTCGGCGCCGCGTTGGCGCTCGGCGAGCTGGCCGAGCCGATCGCGGCGGTGCTCAGGCACGTGCAGAACGACCTGTTCGACGTCGGGGCCGACCTGTGCACCCCGATCGTGGCCGACCCGAAGTACCCGCCGCTTCGGATCACCGAGAGCTACCTCAGCCGCCTGGAAGCCTGGTGCGATGAGTTCAACGCCGAGCTGCCGGCGCTGGCAAGCTTCATCCTGCCCGGCGGCACGCCCGGCGCGGCGCTGCTGCACGTGGCCCGTACGGTCGCCCGGCGTGCCGAGCGCAGCACCTGGGCACTGGTCGAGGCAGATCCCGAGCACACCAACCAGCTGGCCGCCACCTACCTCAACCGGCTCTCGGACCTGCTGTTCATCCTGGCGCGGTGCGCCAACACCGGCGCCGACGTGCTGTGGCAGCCTGGCGGCCCGACCGCCGGCTGAGCGCCGCCCGGCCGGCCAACCGGTGTCAGAACCTCGGCGCCGAGGCCTCCAGCCAGGACAGAAAGCCGGTCAGCCCGTTGTCCGGAAAGCCCAGGCTGACCTTGGCGCCCCTGAACCGGCACTCGGCGATCATCAGGTTCGGCCGAAGCGCCATGTCGCGTTGCGGGTCCCACGCCCGGCTCAGGATGACCTCGAGGTCAGTGCGCGGCATCCGCAGCGCCGGGGTCGGTGACAGCGACAGGGTGCGGTACCAGACCAACTCGTCGCCCTCGTAGCGGCCGACTCCGTTGGACCAGCGCTGGTCATCGCGCTTGAGCGCCATCGGCAGGCCACCGGCCGAGGCGACCACCCGCCGCTGGTGCAGCACCACGGCGATCCACAGCATCAGCAGCGCGCACACCAAGATGAGAGCGGAGAGCTCGATCTCCGCCAATCGGGTGCCTCCTTCGCACTGCCTGCCCAGCCTGCTGGGCGACGCTGAAACCGCTAAATCTGCTCGCCCGCGGCACGCAAGCGTGCCAGCGCCCGGTTGCGTGCCCCGACCGAGTCCTCGTCGGCGCCGTCGCCGGCCCGCTCCAGCGCCTGCCGGGCTCGGGCGACATCGATCTCGTCGGCGTTCTCGGCCATCTCGGCCAGCACCGACACACCGTCGGCGCGCACCGACAGGAAGCCGCCGTGCACCGCCACCCGCTGCTCGACGCCATCGGCGTGCAGGATGCGCACCAGCCAGCCCGGCGCCAGCGCGCCGAGCAACGGCGTGTGACCGGGCAGGACGCCGATCTCGCCTTCAGCGGTCCGGGCATAGACCGCAGTGGCCTCTCCGGACCAGATCGGACGCTCGACCGACACCAGTTCGACCTGCATAGTGGCGTTGCTAGCCATTCACTCCGCTCCTCGCTCGCTGGCGCTCGCTGCGATGCTCGCTCACTGAGCTAGCCATTCACTCCGCTCCTCGCTCGCCTGCTCGAACCCTGCCGCTGTGCATCAAGAGTTCTTGAGCTCGTGAGCCTTCTTCTCCAGGTCCTCGACGCCGCCGCACATGAAGAACGCCTGCTCCGGGTAGCTGTCGAAGTCGCCGGCCGCCAGCCGCTTGAACGCGTCGATGGTCTCCTCGATCGGCACGAAGGAGCCCTCGATGCCGGTGAACTGCTTGGCCACGAAGGTGTTCTGCGACAGGAACCGCTCGATCCGGCGGGCCCGGTTGACCAGGATCTTGTCCTCTTCGGAGAGCTCATCGATACCGAGGATCGCGATGATGGACTGCAGCTCGTTGTAACGCTGCAAGATCCGCTTGATCTCGGAGGCGACGTTGTAGTGCTCCTCGCCGATGTACTGGGCGTCCAGGATCCGGGAGGTGGAGTCCAGCGGGTCCACGGCCGGGTAGATGCCCTTTTCCGAGATCGGCCGCGAAAGCACGGTCGTGGCGTCGAGGTGGGCGAAGGCGGTGTGCGGCGCCGGGTCGGTGATGTCGTCGGCGGGGACGTAGATCGCCTGCATCGAGGTGATCGAGTGACCACGGGTCGAGGTGATCCGCTCCTGCAGTTGGCCCATCTCATCGGCCAGGGTCGGCTGGTACCCCACTGCCGACGGCATCCGGCCGAGCAGCGTGGAGACCTCCGAACCGGCCTGGGTGAAGCGGAAGATGTTGTCGATGAACAGCAGCACGTCCTGGCCCTGCACATCGCGGAAGTACTCGGCCATCGTCAGCGCCGACAGCGCCACCCGCAACCGGGTGCCCGGCGGCTCGTCCATCTGACCGAAGACCAGCGCGGTCTTCTCCAGCACGCCGGAGTCGGTCATCTCAGCGATCAGGTCGTTGCCCTCACGGGTGCGCTCGCCGACGCCGGCGAACACCGACACGCCACCGAAGTTCTCAGCGACCCGGTAAATCATCTCCTGGATCAGCACCGTCTTGCCGACGCCGGCCCCGCCGAACAGGCCGATCTTGCCGCCGACCACGTACGGGGTCAGCAGGTCGATGACCTTGATGCCGGTCCACATCGGCTCGGTCTTCGACTCCAGCTGATCGAAGGCCGGCGGTGAGCGGTGGATCGACCAGCGCTCGGGAAACTCCAGCTTCTTGCCGGCCTCGTCCATGGGCTCGCCCAGGGCGTTGAAGACGTGGCCCTTGGTGATGTCGCCCACCGGGACGCTGATCGCGGCGCCGGTGTCGGTCACCTCCGCGCCTCGGACGAGGCCGTCGGTCGGCTGCAGCGCGATGGCACGCACCATGTCGTCACCGATGTGCTGCGCCGTCTCCAGCGTCAGGGTCTTGGACAGCTCGCCGAGTTCGATGTCGACCCGCAGCGCGTTGTAGAGCGCCGGCAGGCTGTTGCGGCCGAACTCGATGTCCACGACCGGTCCGATCACCCGGACGACCCGGCCGCGAACCGGCGCCGGTGTGGTGTCGGTGTCTGAGGGGGTTTGCATGACAGTGCTCATCAGTAGTCACTTCCTGCTGCCGCGAGGGCGTCGGCGCCACCGACGATCTCACTGATTTCCTGGGTGATTTCGGCCTGGCGGGCTTGGTTGGCCAGCCGGGTGTAGGTCTTGATGAGGTCCGAGGCGTTGTCCGAGGCCGACTTCATGGCCCGTCGCCGGGCTGCCGACTCCGACGCCGCCGACTCGAGCAGCGCCGAGAAGATCCGGGCGCTGACGTAGCGCGGCAGCAGGGCGGTCAGCAGCTCGCCGGGCTCAGGCTCGAACTCGTAAGCCGGTCCGGGGCCGTCGGAGGACCCGGAGTCGGAGTCGCGCTGGTCCTGGGCGGCCTGCTCTGCGTCAGACAACCGGACCGGCGCCACCAGCGACGCCGTCGGGTTCTGGGTGACCATCGACTCGAACCGGGTGTAGACCACGAACAACTCATCGATGCCGGCCTGGCCGTCGGACTCGCCGTCGCTGGTGGCCAGCAGTGCCGAGACCACGGCCTCGGTCGCGCCGCGGGCGTCGAGGAACGTCGGCTGCTCGGAGAACCCGGTCCAGCTGCCGGCGATGCGGATCTGGCGGAACCGGTAGAAGGCGACGCCCTTGCGTCCGATGACGTAGATCACCGGCTCCTTGCCCTCGGCGCGAACCGAGGCCGCGAGCTCGTTGGCCTTCTTGATCGCGTTGGCGCTGTAACCGCCGGCCAGCCCGCGGTCGGAGGTCACCAGCAGGATGCCGGTGCGCTTGGCGTTCTCGGCTCCGGTCAGCAACGGGTGCTTGAGGGAGGAGTCCTTGCCGAGGGCAGCCAGCGCCCGGGTCAGCTCGTCAGCGTAGGGCCGGGCCGCGTTGACCCGGTTCTGCGCCTTGACGATGCGCGACGCGGCGATGAGCTCCATCGCCTTGGTGATCTTCTGGGTCGACTGGACCGACTTGATCTGCCGCCGGTAGACCCGGAGCTGGGCGCCCATCCGCTACTTCACGTCTTCTTTGACAGCCGACTCGACGTTGTTGACCCGCCGGGGCTTGGGCTGGTCGTCATCGGCGCGAGCGGTCACCGTGGAGGTGAACTGCGCCTTGACCTCGGTCACGGCCTTCTGCAGTTGCTCGATGGTGTCGTCCTCGAGCTTGCCGGTGTTGACGATGCTGTCGAAGATCTCGGGCTTGTTGTGCGCGATGTAATCGTGCAGGGCCGCTTCAAACGGGCGGACATCGGCGACCTCGAGCTCATCGAGCTGGCCGGTGGTGCCGGCCCAGATCGAGACGACCTCACGCTCGGCCGGGAACGGCGAGGCCGCGGGCTGCTTGAGCAGCTCGACCAGCCGGGACCCGCGCCGCAGCTGCTGCTGGCTGGCCTTGTCCAGGTCCGAGCCGAAGGCGGCGAATGCCTCGAGTTCACGGTACTGGGCCAGGTCGACCCGGAGCCGGCCGGCGACGGACTTCATCGCCTTGGACTGCGCGGCGCCACCGACTCGCGACACCGAGATGCCGACGTTGATGGCCGGGCGGACACCGGCGTTGAACAGGTCGGTCTCCAGGAAGCACTGGCCGTCGGTGATCGAGATGACGTTGGTGGGGATGTAGGCCGAGACGTCGTTGCCCTTGGTCTCGATGATCGGCAGGCCGGTCATCGAACCGCCGCCGAGCTCGTCGGATAGCTTCGCGCAGCGCTCGAGCAGCCGCGAGTGTAGGTAGAACACGTCGCCCGGGTAGGCCTCGCGGCCCGGCGGGCGGCGCAGCAGCAACGACACCGCGCGGTAGGCCTCGGCCTGCTTGGACAGGTCGTCGAACACGATCAGCACATGCTTGCCGTCATACATCCAGTGCTGGCCGATGGCTGAGCCGGTGTAGGGGGCGAGGTACTTGAAGCCTGCCGAGTCCGAGGCGGGCGCGGCGACGATGGTGGTGTACTCCAGCGCGCCGGCCGCGTCCAGGGCCGATCGCGCGCCGGCGATGGTGGAGCCCTTCTGGCCGATGGCGACGTAGATGCAGCGCACCTGCTTCTTCGGGTCGCCGCTGGCCCAGTTGGCGCGCTGGTTGATGATCGCGTCGAGGGCGACGGTGCTCTTGCCGGTCTGCCGGTCGCCGATGATCAGCTGGCGCTGTCCCCGGCCGATGGCGGTCATCGCGTCGATGGCCTTGATGCCGGTCAGCAGCGGCTCCCGGACCTCCTGACGCTGCACCACGGTGGGCGCCTGCAGCTCCAGGGCGCGCCGGGTGTCCGAGACGACCTCGCCGAGGCCGTCGATGGGCTCGCCGAGCGGGTTGACCACCCGGCCGAGGAAGGCGTCGCCGACGGGGACCGAGAGGATCTCACCGGTCCGCTTGACCTGCTGGCCCTCGGTGATCTTCGAGTCGTCACCGAGGATGACGACGCCGATGTCGCGGACGTCGAGGTTCAGCGCCAGGCCGAGGGTGCCGCCCTCGAATTGGAGCAGCTCGTTGGTCATCACGCTGGGCAGGCCCTCGACGTGGGCGATGCCGTCACCGATGTCAGCGACGATCCCGACCTCTTCGCGGGAGGCTTCCGGCGAGTACGAGGACACATAGCCCTCGAGTGCGGTCCGGATCTCTTCGGCAGAGATCGTCAGCTCAGCCATCTTGGTTCCTCAATCTCAATCATCGGATGTTGCTCGGTCACGTGTTTCACTTCTCAGCCGGCGAACGCGGCGCGGGCAGCTGCCAGCCGGCTGGCGACGCTGCCGTCGATGACCTCGTCGCCCACTCGGACCACCAGGCCGCCCTTGACACTTTCATCCACAGCGGTTCGAACGTTTATCTCTCGACCGTAGAGCCGGGTCAGCGCCGCCGCCAACCGCTCGGTCTGCGCCGGGGTGAGCTCGGTGGCCGAGAGCACCCGGGCGACCGAGCGTTCCCGGCGCGCGGCGCTTGCCTGCAGCAGGTCATCGATCGCCAGCGTCAGGGTGGGCCGGCGGCCGCTGGTCACCGCGTGCTCGAGCAGCTGTGCGGTGATCGGCTGCACCTTCTCACCGAGCAACGACTGGAGCAGGCCGCGACGACGCTCGGCCGGAACACCCGCTTCGTCCAGCGCGGCGCCCAGCTCACCGGAGTCGGCCAGGATCCGCTCGAACCGGAACAGCTCGTCCTCGACGGTGTCGAGCTGACCGTCCTGCTCGGCGGCGGCCAGCAGGGCGTCGTCGCCCAGGATCGCCAAGGCGTCAGTGAGGTCCCACGGCGAGGACCAGCGCAGCGACACCGCGTCGGCGATCAGGCCCAGCGCCACGTCACCGACCTGGCCGCTGAACAACGACCGGGCCAGGTCCGCGCGCGCCGAGGCGTCGGTGGAGGGATCACCCAGCGCCCGCCGCAGCCGGGGCTGCTTGCTCAGCAGCTCAGCGGCCGCGTACAGCTCGTCGGCCAGCTCGCGATGCCGGCTGCCGTCCTCGTACCGGCGCAGCAGCGGGATCCAGTTGACCAGGACGCTGGAGAGATCGGGCAGCACCGTGTTCAGCCGCTCGCGCAATTCGGCGAGGGCAGAACGCGAGGCAGCGTGGATCATCGCTGCTCGCCTGCCTGCTGGCGCTCGATGTCGGCCAGGAACGCATCCACCGTGCCGCGGATCGCGGCGTCGTCAGACAGTCGCTGCCCGACGATCTTCTCCGACAGCTCCACGGCCAGAGTGCCGATCTCACCGCGCAGCTCGCGCACCACCTGACCGCGCTGGGCCGCCAACTGCTCCTGACCGCGAGCCACTATGCGGGCTGACTCCTGCTGTGCCTGGGTGCGCAGCTCCTCCACGATCCGCTGGGCCTCGGCGCGGGCGCTTTCGCGGATCTGGGCGGCCTCGGTGCGAGCCTCGGCCAACTGGGCGTTGTACTGCTCCAGCAGTCGGGCCGCTTCGGCCTGCGCCTGCTCGGCGCGCGCGATGCCGCCCTCGATCGCGTCCCGACGGTCGTCGAAGGCCTTCTCGAACCGCGGCACCACGAACTTGCTGATCATGAAGAGCAACAGCCCGAAGATGATCAGCACGAGGATGAATTCGGACAGCACGAAGCCCAGCGGGTTCGGCTCGTGCCCCTCTTCTTCCGCGGCGAGCAGAGTCAGATACATAACGCACCCCTAGAGATCGGTGGAACTGCTCTTCGAGCTGCCGGCTAAATAACGAAGGCGAGCGCGATGCCGATGATGGCCAGCGCCTCGGCGAGAGCGAACCCGAGAATGGCGATCGGCTGCAACCGGCTCTGCATCTCAGGCTGGCGTGCCGTGCCGTTGATGTAGGCGGCAAAGATCAGGCCGATGCCGATGCCCGGACCGATAGCCGCCAGTCCGTAGCCAACCATGTTGAGCGAGCCACCCATGGGGGGTTTCCTTTCGTTTCTCGGCCGCGATGGCCGATCGTGATCGTTATCCGATGGTGCGCACGGTGCGCGGTCAAGCAGGTGGTGCCGGAAATCAGTGCTCGGAGGCAAGCGCTCCGGAGATGTACTGCGCGGTCAACAGCGTGAAGACGTAGGCCTGCAGCACGGCCACCACGATTTCGAGGAAACCGATTGCCACCCCGAGAGTGAAAGCGAGCACACCGGCCGGCTTGAGCACCGGCGAACCAGTCGCGGTGATCAGCAGGTAAGCGCCGCCGGTGGAGAACAGGATGATCAGCAGGTGACCGGCGAACATGTTGGCGAACAGACGCAGCGAGAGCGTCACCGGCCGGATCAGGATGTTGGACAGGAACTCCAGCGGGATCAGCAGCGGCAGGATCCAGGCCGGCACGCCGGATGGAACCGTGGTGTGCTTGAGGTAGCCCAAGAAGCCCTTCTGCATGACGCCGACGCCGTTGTAGATCAGCCAGACCAGCAGCGCGAGGCCGTAGGCGAAGCTGACCTTGGAGAACGGCGAGAAGGCGAGCAGCGGCACGATGCCGAACAGGTTGTTGATCACCACGAAGAAGAACAGCGAGACCAGCAGCGGGACGTAGCGGCGGTACTCCTTGCTGCCGATGATGTCCTGAGCGATGCCGTTCCGGACGAAGGTGTAGGCCTGCTCGCCGAGGTATTGGCTCTTGCTCGGGACCACGGCGCTTCGCCGCGAGGTCATCGCCAGGAACAGGTAGGCCAGCACCGCGCCGAGCACCAGCAACAGCGACGCCTTGGTCAGCAGCGCCTGGTAGCCGTGCTCGCCCCAGTTATTGCCCGCGAAATCTGGCAAAAAGAACTCAGCCGGTCCAGGCGCGTGGAATCCTTCAGCTGCTGCCAGGACTTGGCCGGTGTGGCTCACGCAGTCTCTCCTCGGTCATCACTATCTGGCCGTGTTGTTCGGGCTGCCTCGTCATCAGACGTCGTCCGATTCTTGGACGGAGTGCTCTTGGTCGTGCGGGGTTCGGCTTTGGGCGCTTTGATGCTGTAACGGGCGAACACCATGTACATCCCGAAACCAGCGCCAACCAGGATTCCGATCGGAATCCAGTAGTCGGCGTGCAACCAAACGCTCAGCAACCAGCCCACGAAACCGTAGAACAGCACTCCGGCTACAAGATAGCCGAAGGCCGCCCATGGATCTCCGCCACCCTCTGCGGGGGGGTTCGGACGTGGCGAGCTGTGCATTTGTGAGGGAATGCTAACAGGCTTTTCAGGGGTGTTCCCGCACGACCCAAGTGGCCGCCAGCTCCCCGCCCAGCCAGATCGCCAGCCCGGCGAACAGGCCCACCGCGATCGCCTGCCCGTCGACCACCCGGGGGCTTGAAGCGGCCAGCACCAGCGCCAGGGCGATCGCGGTGGTCAGGTAGCTCAACATCGCCACCAGCAGTGTCATACCCGGCAGATGACGGCCGACGAACCGGATGTTGAACGCTCCGAACTCAAAGCACGCGGTCACCAGGGCCAGGCCCCCGACGAAGCTCAGACCGGCCCGCACGCCGTTGGCCGAGGCGAGGCTGAACCCGATCAGGCCGAGCGCCGCGGCGGCGGCCAGCGCCCACCAGCGCAGGGTCACCGGCTTTGACGCGGTCATCGGCCTGCTCACAATCGGGCCGAGCGCAGCCGCGGGATGGCGGTCGCCAGCAGGCCGGCTGCCAGCAGGGCGGCCACCACCGTCAGCACCAGCCATGGCCCGCTGCTGAAGGACATGGCCACCGCTCCGAAGGCCAGCACCGCCGACCAGAAGTACAGCAGCAGCACCGCCCGGCGATGGCTGTGCCCCAGGTCCATCAACCGGTGGTGCAGGTGCTCCTTGTCCGGCGCGAACGGCGACTGGCCGCGCCGCAACCGCCGCAGCACCGCCAGCAGCAGGTCGAACAGCGGCAGCGCCAGCACCGCCAGCGGCAGGATCAGCGGCAGGTACAGCGGCAAGGTCCCCTTGATGCCGAGTGACTGCGGGTCAGCCTGCGAGGAGGCCGTGGTGGCGCCGGCCGAGAGCATCAGCCCGACCAGCATCGACCCGGAGTCGCCCATGAAGATCCGCGCGGAGGCGAAGTTGTGCGGCAGGAACCCGATGCAGGCGCCGACCAGGCCGGCGCAGATCAGCGTCGGGGCCAGCGCGATGTCGGTGTTGCCGATCTGCGCCAGGTGATAGCTGTAGCCGAAGAAGGCCATCCCCTGGATCGCGGTGACCCCGGCCGCAAGGCCGTCCAGGCCGTCGATGAAGTTGATCGCGTTCACGGTCAGCACGGTGAGCAGGATGGTCAGCTCCACGCTGGCGTCACGGTCCAAGGGAATCGTGCCGATGTTGCCCCATGGCACGTAGATGTAGAGCAGTTGGATGCCGCCGACGATCGACATCACGGCCGCGGCCGTGACCTGCCCGGCGAACTTGGTCAGCGAGTCCAGTTCGTAGCGGTCATCCAGCACACCCACCGCGCAGATGATCAGACCGCCCCACAGCACCCCGGTTATCTCACTGCCGTTGCCGAAGGTGCTGCGCAGGGTGGGCAGGGCGTGCGCGACCAGCATGGCCACCGCGAAGCCGGCCAGCAGCGCCACGCCGCCCAGGCGCGGGGTGTCCACGGCGTGCACGTCCCGGTCGCGCGGCTTGGCGACCGCCCCCCAGCGGGTGGCGAACTGGCGGGCCAACGGGGTGCACAGAAACGTCCCAAGGGCGGCGATCAGGCCGACCAGCGCGTATTCCAGGGACGGATGCATGAGCTACGCCAACGTCGCGCTCAACCTTGCGGGTAGGCCGGGTGGGCAGCGACCAGGGTGCTGACCTCGGCGCGGACGTCGGCGTGCACGGCCGGGTCGTCGCTGGTGACCGCCCGTCCGATCAGCCGTGCGATCTGCGTCATCTGCGGCTCGGTCATGCCCTGGGTGGTCACCGAGGGGGTGCCCACCCGGACGCCGGAGGCCACCGAGGGCGGCGCCGGGTCGTTGGGGATGGCGTTCTTGTTCAGGACGATGCCCGCGGCGTCGCAGCGGCTCTCGGCGTCCCGGCCGGTGACCCCGATGCCTTGCAGGTCCAGCAACGCCAGGTGGGTGTCGGTGCCGCCGGTGACCGGGCGCATCCCCACCTCGGCCAGGCCCGCGGTCAGCGCCTGGGCGTTGCTGATCACCTGCCTGGTGTAGGCCTGGTACTCCGGCGTGGCGCACTCGGCGAGGTTGACCGCCTTGGCCGCGATCGCGTGCATCAACGGGCCGCCCTGCATCATCGGGAACACCGCCTTGTTGAGCTTGGCGGCGTGTTCGGCCTTGCACACCAGCGCCCCGCCCCGTGGGCCGCGCAGCACCTTGTGGGTGGTGAAGGTGACCACGTCGGCGTAGGGCACCGGCGAGGGGATCGCCTTGCCGGCCACCAGGCCGATGAAGTGCGCCGCGTCGACCATGAAGATGGCGCCGACCTCGTCGGCGATCTCCCGGAAGGCGGCGAAGTCGATCAGCCGCGGGATCGCCGAGCCGCCGGCGATGATCAGCTTCGGCCGGTGCGTGCGCGCGAGGTCGCGCACCTGGTCGTAGTCGATGTGCTCGGTCTCCTCGGCGACGCCGTAGTGGACGGCGTCGAACCACTTGCCGCTGAAGCTGACCTTCGCGCCGTGGGTCAGGTGGCCGCCGTGCGGGAGCGACATGGCCAGGAAGGTGTCGCCGGGCTGCAGGAAGGCGCCGTAGACGGCCAGGTTGGCGTTCGCGCCGGAGTGCGGCTGGAGGTTCGCGTGCTCGGCGCCGAAGAGCTCCTTCGCCCGCTCGATGCCGATTGATTCGGCGCGGTCGACGACCTCACATCCGCCGTAGTACCGGCGTCCCGGGTAGCCCTCGGCGTACTTGTTCGACAGCGTGCTGCCCAGCGCGGCGAGCACCGCGGGGCTGGTGAAGTTCTCGCTGGCGATCAGCTGCAG